>CALMMH010000154.1 GCA_937868145.1 uncultured Phycisphaerales bacterium | reverse complement strand
AAGAGTCCCGCGTCGACGCCGGCTCTCGGGGCCGCCAGGGATTTCTCGGCGGTTATTCGCATTATTGCACAGAAGCCCGCCGCTTCTATCGCTCTTTGCGCTGAGCGACCGCTTCGATCTCCACCAGCGAGTCCTTGGGGAGCGCTCCGACCTGCACGCAGCTTCGGGCCGGGAACGGCTCTGTGAAGAACTCCGCGTACACCGCGTTGAAGGCCTGGAAGTCCCGCATGTTCTTGAGGAACACCGTGGTCTTGACGACCGTGCTCAGGTCGGCCCCGCCGGCGACCAGAACGGCTCGCAGGTTCGTCAGCACTTGTCGCGCGGCCGTCGCGATGTCGCTGTTGCGAAGCTCGCCTGTCACCGGGTCGATGGGGATCTGCCCCGACGTAAAGAGCAACTGTCCTTCCGCGACGGCCTGGCTGTACGGCCCGATGGCCGCCGGAGCGTCGGTGGTTTGTATCGGTTTCATTACTTCAGCTCGGTGATGTAGACGTTTCGGAAACGGTGCTGGCCGCCGCCGGGGACTTCGGCTTGCAGCGCGATGTACCCTTCGGCGGGCCCGGCCAATCCGTCGGCTGACCAGGCCGGCGTGCCATTGATCACGAGCGAGGCCTTCGTGCCCTGGACAGTCAGCTTGAATTGGTTCCACTGGGCCGGCTTGATCAGGCCTTCGCTCTTGGCGCCCTGCAGGTCGTTGACGTTGCCTTCCTGGCCCTTCAGCAGGTTGGCCTGGTAGCGAGGCGGCCACGGCTGGCCTTGCGGCACGCTGTCGTAGCGGAAGTAGACGCCGCTGTCCCACTTGTCGTCCCGAAGCGGTTTCCATTCGTATTCCAGGACGAAGTCGCCGTACTTTCTCTCGGTCTGGACCAGGCCGTTGCCGGCGACGATGAGGATGTCGCCTTTGTCGACGGTCGCTTCGCACTTGAGGACCGTCCATCCGGTCAGGGTCTTGCCGTCGAACAGGGCCACGCGATTGCTGCGGGCCTCCTTGGACTTGAACGCGGTGCAGGAGGTGGTCACGATTGCCAAGGCTACGGCGAGGATGCAGAACACTCGGAATGTTTTCATAGGACCTCTCACAGTGATCTCGATTGTAAACCAGTCCAGCCCGCATCGCCTCGGAGGCGATAGGCTGTGCGTCAGGGTAGTCGCTGGCCGACGCCAAGTCAATATGTCTCTTGGGTTTGCGGAAGCTGCGTGCGACGGTCTGTTCCGGTGTTGTTTCGGGTCTTGTGACCGCGGATCGCGCTGGCAATTTAGGCAATCTGGAGTTGACAAGGGATTCCCCTGTGTTATGATAGGAAATGGTTTTGGTTGGGCGTTGGAAGGAACAAGTATCGTTGCCCGACCGGTTTTGCCAGGCGAGGTGTCTTCAGCATCTCTTTTTAGGAGCATTGGGAATGAGAAAGTCAACAGGTCTGGTGGCGGCTCTTGCGTTGCTGAGCGTGTGCTCGCTCGCATCGGCCCAGGCGTTCAGCGAGGACTTCGAGTCCTACGTCGCAGGCAGTCAGATTCACGGCCAGGGCGGCTGGAAAGGCTGGGACAACGCCGTCGGCGCCGGTGCGATCGTCTCCAGCAAGTACGCTTACAGCGGCAAAAACTCGGTCGAGATCCTGGGGACTTCCGACCTGGTCCACGAGTTCACCGCCAACGGCGGTCTGTGGATTCTGACCGCGATGCAGTACATCCCCAGCGGGACCAGCGGCGAGCCGTTCTTCATCGTCATGAATCAGTACAACGACGCCGGGACCGCACCCGACTGGTCGGCCCCGTTGCACTACCGATTGGGCAGCGGCACCATCACCAGCGAGAAGGAAGGCGCCGGGAAGGTCGCCCAGATCCTCTTCGATCGCTGGGTCGAGATCAAGCTCATCATCGACCTCGACCACAACACCTACGATTGGCACTACAACGGCCAGTTGATCGAAACCCACGCCTGGGACGCCGACGGCCACACCACCATCCAGGCCATCGACCTGTACGGCGACAGCGCTTCGTCCACGTACATCGACGATGTCGTGCTGCAAGTCTACGATCTGACCCGGGCCTCAAAACCGAGCCCGGAGAACGAACTGACCGACGTCCTTCGCAGCACGCCGCTCGGCTGGACGGCGGGCGAAGGCATCAGCGCCCACAACGTGTATCTCGGCGTCTCGTTCGACGACGTGAACAACGCCACCGTGGACAATCCACTGGGCGTCCTGGTCGGCGAGGGGCAGACGGAAGCGGTTTATACCCCGGCCGAGCCGCTTGAATTCGGCGCGACCTACTATTGGCGCGTCGATGAAGTCGGCGACACGACCGTCACCAAGGGGGAAGTCTGGAGTTTCACCGTCGAGCCGTACGTCTATCCGATTGCCGGCGTTACGGCCACGGCCTCCAGCGCCCAGCCGAGCATGGATCCGCAGAACGTGGTGAACGGCGCCGGTCTCGATGACGCGGACCAGCATTCCACCGAGTCCACCCAGATGTGGATGACGACGGGAACCGCCAAGCCCGACTGGATCCAGTTCGAGTTCCCGCAGGTCTGCAAGCTCTATGAAATGTGGGTCTGGAACTCCAACCAGTTGATCGAAGGTCTCGTCGGCTTCGGCGCCAAGAGCGTCGCGATCGAGTACGCCACCGACGGCCAGACCTGGACGACCCTCGATGGCGTGTCGGAGTTCGCCAAGGCCAGCGGCGACGCAGCCTATGCCGCCAACACGAAGATCCCCTTTGCCGGCGTCATGGCCCAATTCGTCAAGGTGACGATCAACAGCAGTTGGGGCGGCGTTGCCCCGCAGACCGGTCTCAGTGAGGTCCGGTTCTATCATATTCCGTTGCGGGCCTACTCGCCCTCTCCGATCGATGCCGAGACCGGCGTCGCCGTGGACGCGACGTTGGAGTGGCGACCCGGCCGCGGGGCCGTTTCGCACATGGTCTACCTTGGCACGGACAGCGCCGCCGTGGCGGAGGGCTCCGTGGCAGGCGAGACTGTGACCGACCCCAGCTACACTCCCGACTCACTGGATTTCGTGACCACCTACTACTGGAAGGTCGATGAAGTCGGCGACAGCGGAACGTACGCTGGCGAGGTCTGGACCTTCACCACGTCGGACTACATCGCCATCGATGATTTCGAGGCCTACAACGACGACGACAACCGCATCTACGACACCTGGGTCGACGGCGTCACCAACAAGGCCAGCGGCTCGCAGGTAGGGTATACGACCTCGCCGTTCGCCGAGAAGACCATCGTCAACAGCGGGAAACAGGCCATGCCGCTGATGTACGACAACTCCTCTTCGCCGTACTATTCGGAGGCCACGCAGACCTGGACTACGCCCCAGGATTGGACCGCCGGCGGCGCCGATGCCCTGAAACTGTCCTTCCGCGGCAACGACGCGGCGGTCAACGCGGCCGCTCCGCTGTACATCGCGATCAAGGACAGCGCGGGGACGCTGAAGGTCGTCGCGCATTCGAATGCGGATGCGGTTCTGGCCACCACCTGGCAGGTGTGGACGGTTCCGTTCAGCACGTTCACGGATGCCGGCGTGAAGATGAACAAAGTGACGGCCATGTATATCGGCGTCGGTAATCGGACCAGCCCAAGCGCAGGCGGCGCCGGCACGATCTACATCGACGACATCAGCCGGGGAGTGCGCCGCTGAAGTCCACCGTTTCGGTTTCAGGCGACGTCGTGAAGAGCGTCCCGGACGATGACGCCCGGTAATCGGATCGATAGCCTGAGAGCAACGATACACGCGCATAAGAGAAGGGCTGCAACTCAGCGGTTGCAGCCCTTCGCGTTTTTCCAGAAACGACTGCCCGTGGATGCGATCAGTTGCCGGCGAAAGTCTGGCGGGCGAGGGCGTTGGCCGGGCCCATGTCCTTGCTGTAGGGCTTCAGGCGGAAGCGATAGGAGTAGGGCTTGGCCGGCAGGCGGTACTCATCGTGTGGCAGGGCGCCCCAACTGTCGTCGCCGCCGACGCCCATCTGACGCCAGTCAAGGTTCAGCGTCACGAAGTCCCGACGGGGCAGCTCGTTGGTGTGCATCGCTTTTTCCAAGTCCGTCATGCTGTAGGGCCAGGCGCTGACGCTCAGCAGAGACATTCCGACGGCCATCAGACCCGTTCCGTTGTTGTCGGTCAGAGTCAGCCAGCGGACGTCGGTTCGGTTGCTGCTCTCCTGCGGGCGGGTGTAAACGTGCAGCAGATCCTCGACCGAGCCGGAGTACAGGCCGACAGCCGCGCCGCTGTTGCGATCCCAGTAGTTCTCATGAGGGCCGCGACCGAGCCAGGTCATCGTGGAGTACGCGCCGGGCAACGCCATCTGCATTCCAAAGCGGGGCAATTCCGGGACCCTGCCGGCCGGTTCCATGCGGGCCTCGACGACGATGTCGCCGCTGCCGTAGACGTCATAGACCGTCGTGCACTTCGTGCCGTCGCCGACCGGGAGCGTGGCCCGCGCGGTGATGCGGACGAGCTGCGGGTTCACCTGCTCGGCAATGATCGATTCGACCGTTCTGCCGACTCCGGCGTTCTTCCACGCGCCGAGGCGGCGGACCATGCCGTTGCCGTCGTCGTTGTCGATGGGGGCTCGCCAGAAGTTCGGGACCAGGGGACTGGTGACCAACTCATTCCCTCTGAACTTGAGCGATTCGATGGCGCCGCTGGCCTTGCCGATCGTCACGGCGAAGTCGGCACCGCTGACGGTGTAGGTGTCGCCCTGATCGCGGAGCGTCGCCTGCGGCACCTGCTCGACGGCAACAACGGTCGCGGGCGGGACGGCAAGGAACGGGACTCCAAATTGGTCCCACGCGACCACGTGCCCTTTCGGGGCCCAGGGGGTGTCCTCCGCCAGTACGAACATGACCTTCAGCCAATACTCGGCGCCGGGTTCGAGACTCGGCGTGCCGAACGGGATCTCGATCTTCTGAGTCTCCTTGGGTCCGAGCGTCAGCTTGGGCAGCTTGCCCTGCTGGACTACTCTGTCGTCGCAACGAAGCTCCCACGAGCCCTCGACGAAGTCCAGGCTGCGGAAGTCGTACTCGTTCTCGATGGAAACGGTTTTGATATCCATCATCACCGGCGTGACGTGAATCCGCTGATAAACCTTCTTGATCTCGGACAACGAAGGATTGGGCTTGCGGTCCGGCTGGACCAGACCGTTGCAGCAGAAGTTGTCGTCGTTGGGGACGTCGCCGAAGTCGCCGCCGTAACCCCAGTAACTTGTGCCGTTGGCGTCCTTTTTGCGGATGCCCTGGTCGACCCAATCCCACACGAACGCGCCGATGAGCCGTTTGTGGGAGCGGATGGCCTGCCAGTACTCGGGCAGGTTGCCGACGCTGTTGCCCATCGCGTGGACGTATTCGCACAGGACCACCGGCCGGGTGTCGTTGTTGGTCGCCAGACGGATGATGCCGGGAATTCGCTCGTACATCCGGCTGATCATGTCGACGTAGGGGTAATCGGGTCGTCCGGCGGCGCCTTCGTAGTGGACCGGGCGGGTGGTGTCGTAATCATGGATCCAGCCGGCCATCGCGGCGTGGTTCGGGCCGCAGCCGGACTCGTTGCCCAGCGACCAGATCACCACGCAGGCGTGGTTCTTGTCCCGCTCGACCATGCGGATGGCCCGCTCCATGAAGGAAGTGTGCCAGGCGGGGATGTTCGAGAGCAGGCCGCCGACGCCGTGCGTTTCGAGGTTCGCCTCGTCCATCACGTAAATGCCGAACCGGTCGCACAGCTCGTACATGTGCGGGTCGTTCGGATAGTGCGACATCCGCAGGGCGTTGATGTTGTGGCTCTTCATCAGCTTGATGTCTTCGATCATCCGGGCGACGGAGACCGCCTTGCCGGTGTCGGGGTCGTGCTCGTGACGGTTGGTGCCGAAGAGCTTGATCGACCGGCCGTTGACGAAGAACTGGCCGTCCTTGATCTCGACCGTGCGGAATCCGATCCGGCAGCTCTCGGCCTCGACCACCTTGCCCTGGGCATCGTTCAGCGTGAGAACGAGCGTGTAGAGGTTCGGCGTCTCGTCGGACCAGCTCTTGACGTTCGGAATCGTGGCTCGCAGGAGGCCGAACCGGACGTTGTCCCTTTGTGGGTAGCCTTCGTGGAGGATTTTCTCGGCTTCGACGCTCAGCGGCTGCGCGAGGACCGGCTGCTTGCCGTCATAGAGCTGGGCCTGGACCGTCCAGCCCTTTGTCTCGGTTTGGCCGTAGGCGGCCAGTTTGGGACGGATCTGCAGGACGCCGTCTTTGTACTGGTCATCCAGCGTGGCTCGCACGGCAAAGTCGCGGATGTGTACAGAAGGGGCCGCGAACAGGTACACGCTGCGATAGATTCCGCTCATGCGGAACATGTCCTGGTCTTCGAGGTAGCTGCCATCGCACCAGCGGTAGAC
>CALMMH010000153.1 GCA_937868145.1 uncultured Phycisphaerales bacterium | reverse complement strand
CATGTTCGAACAACTACGGTCATGCACACAGGAAGGAGTCCGCCGCCCGTGACAAATCCCTTGCACATGGACGTCATGGCCGATACGATCGGACAGATGGACGTCTGGGTCTGCGAGAACACAAGGACGAGACATGGCAGAGAACCAGGACAACGTGGGCGAGAGAGGCATGAACACACCGAAAGGCGGCAAGGAAGACCTCATGAGCAGCGGCGGGAACGCTATCTTCGAGCAGCCGGAACTTGTCCGAACGAGCGGACCCGCTGTCGCGGCCTGCGCGTTGGGGGTCGTGAGCCTCCTGCTCATGCCCGGCGAGATATGGGCGTTCAAGAAGGACACGCCTGCGTCCGTGCGGGAACTGTACATGACGGTCCAATTCGGAGCGTGGTTCTTGGCCGGAGTGCTGGGCGTCGCCAGCCTCAGCACAATCGCCACGAGCGGAGGTCGGCTCGTCGGCAGAGGATTCGCGTGGGTGGGCGTCGGAATCCCTGCTGGCCAACTTCTCGCTGTCTTGTTCTTGACGTTTGCCCGCGGGGCACACGGAACCTCGTACCAAATGACCTGCGGCACCAATCTCTCCCTCATCGGCAAAGCCATGCTGATCTACGCGAACGACTACGGAGATGAGTTGCCGTTCGCGGGCGGCCCCGGCAGCCGGTGGACCGGCCGCGTAGCGGATTGGGCGGCCTCCGATCGCGAGAAAGCGTTCGGCCTGTCGCCCGACGGCTCCGGCGGCCAGGTCAGCATCAGCGCAAGCCTCTATCTGCTCGTCAAGTACGCCGAAGTGCCGCCGAAGCAGTTTCTCTGCGGCGGCGCCGCGCGACGGTCCCGCGAAAAAGGCATGACCGAATTCAAGGCCGGCACGTACCGCGTCGGCAACAAACCGATGGAGCTGACGGACTTCTGGGACTTCGGGCCCAATCCTTCGACACACTGCAGCTACGCGTATCAGATGGTCTACGGCCCGTCCAAACTGACGGTCGCTTCAGAACCCGCTTTCACAATCGCAGCCGATCGCAACCCCTGGATGGATTCGCCCTCCGCCAAGGCCAGGGACTTCTCCGGATACCTCCCCGACATCGCTCCCTATAACGGCACGAGCGAACAGGCCAAGCGTGGCAATTCCTTCCGTCATGAGGGAGAGGGGCAGAACGTGGTGTTCCTGGACACCCATGTGGAATTCAAGAAGCGGTCCTTCTGCGGCCTCGACGATGACAACATCTATACGGTCTCAGGCAGCCTGACAGGCGGAGATCCTCTGTGAACGCCGCCGAGGATCGGCGTGCAACCGGCCAACCAAAGAGACAGCGTGCTCGTCAACGATCCCGTCCTCCCATCCAAGTGAAAGAGGAGACACCCCTATGAAATGCGAGACGTGTGGAATGGAGAATGCTGCAGGAGCCCGAAGCTGCGCTTCCTGTGGCCGACCACTCGATGGGCAGGCGGCGACCGTCTCCGTTCGAGTCAGCCGCGTTGCCTTGGCGTCCTCCGTCTGCACCCTCATCGGCTTCGTGTGTTTCATTCCGAGCTTCATTGCCTATCTCGACCCGAGAGTCCTGCACCCTCGCGACCCGATCGTTTCATCTCCCGAGTCAGTAATCCCCCTTGCCGTGGCAGCCGCGCTCTTTCTGGGAATTGCCGGCTTGTACAGCATCGCGACCCGCGGCGGCAGACTGACCGGTTATCCCTTCGCCCTCTTCGGGGCGGCGGCCCCCTTCTTCTTCCTGCTCGGATCGGTCCTCATTCCCACGCTGGGACATTTCAAGGCCCTCGGATTTCCCATGACTTGTGGAACCAACCTGTCCGGTATCGGCAAGGCGATGCTGATCTATGCCAATGACTACGATGACGAACTCCCTGTCGCAGGCGGGCCGGGCGCGACCTGGGCTCCTCGCCTCAACAACTGGGCCGCCGCCGATCGCTCCGAAGCGTTCGGCCAGGACCCCAACGGCACGGAGGGACAGGCCACGGTAAGCTCCAGTCTCTGGTTGTTGGTCAAATACGGGGAGGTCCCGACAAAGTCCTTCGTCTGCAAGGGAGAACGAGGCACACGCCCGTTCAATCCCAACGCGTACGTCACCGCCGGCAAGACCCTCTCGGTCCTTTGGGATTTCGGGCCCGATCCGACGAGACATTGCAGTTACTCGTATCAGATGCCCTACGGCCCACAGAGGCTGACCGTGTCCGGCGATCCGGCCTTCGCGATCGCCGCCGACCACAATCCGTGGATCGATGGGCCGGCCTGGAAATCCTCGGATTTCGCCATGTTCAGACCGAGCGGGACTGTTCAAGAGCAGAAGGCCGGCAACGCCATCGCCCACTCGCTCGATGGGCAGAACGTGATGTTCCTGGACACTCACGTGGACTTCCAGAAACGGTCCTACTGCGGCCTCGACAGGGACAACATCTACACCTCCTGGGACGGCCAAGACAAGTCCCGCGGCGTGCGGCCCAAGCTGGGCAGCGTCCCCGCCGACCCGCAGGACTCCCTGCTCGTCAACGACCCCGTCCTGCCGACCCGATGATTCGCTTTTCCCTGTTGCCCGTCGCCCGGCCGTGCGGTATGATATCAGGTGACGTCTCGGCGGCGATCCGACGACCGGATCTGTAGAGGAATTTCTGTGGAGGGACACGGAAATGGCGAGTCAACGCAATCATCGAGGTTTCACGCGACTGGATGCTCTGGTCGTCGGCGCAGTCTGTCTGGTTCTTGTCCTGCTGGTTCCGGTCCTGCACGCGATGACGCAGGCGCACTACTTCCGAACCGTCTGCGCCGCCCACATCGCCGAGATCGGCAAGACCATGTTCGTCTACGCCAACGACAACGAAACCGCCCTGCCCCGCGCCGG
>CALMMH010000152.1 GCA_937868145.1 uncultured Phycisphaerales bacterium | reverse complement strand
TGATGCTCGTCCTGTCGCTCGCCTGCCTGGCCCTCCTCGGCCAGGCGACCGGCCTGGCGGTGAACCTCGCCGGCCGAATCCTGACGCCCCAGGAACGAGTCGACGCGATCGCGGACATCTCCAAGGAGTATGGTCGAGACAACCGCCGCTACGGCCCGGAGGACAACGTCAGGATCTCCGGCGTGGTCCGCACATATGACGGCAACCCTCTCCCGAAGCAGAGGAATCTGCAGTTCTCCAGTAGAGAGCACTTCTACTTCACCAACGTGGCCGCAAAGGGATCGAAGGAAGGCGTCTTCGATCAGATCGTCCAATTTGGACGCATCCGCATCATGGCCTCAGCCGAAGGCTACGCCCCGGCCGTGGCCGGGCCTTTCGATCCTGAGCCCGGTGAACACATCGACGGGGTCGAATTGGTGCTTGGCAGAGGATTCTCGGGGCGAATTCGGGTGGTCGATGAGACGGGGTTACCCATTCCAGACACCCGCCTGACGGGCGGTTACACATATCCCGACAGCCATTCATTCGCCAATACGATCGAGCTCATCACAGACGCCAACGGCATCGCCACATTGGATCACGCGGCGGCCGAGAGGATCATGCTGCAGATTCATGCGGATGAATTCGAACCACAACAGGCGACGGAGTTCGTACTCGCGTCAGATGAGATCAGAACCATAGTTCTCCGGAGAACCCAGCCGGTCACCGGCATCGTCATCAATGAAGCCACCGGACAACCTATCGAGGGCGCGGAGCTTCGCATTCTGGCAACTGCGCAGGGAAGTCATTCTCGCCACAATGACTCCGTCAACCGACCTGCGCAGACGGTAACGGACGCTCAAGGACGGTTTGTCTTGAGACAGCTTCGACGAGAGAGCAAGCACCTGCTCTTCGTTCGGGCGGCCGGATATGGATATCGCTACATCCCCGATGTCACAACGACAAACCGGGAGCTCACGGTGGCTCTGGGGGCCCGAAAGACCATTCGCGGACGCATCACGGGCGACTTGTCTCTGCTGGCTACGGACTCGGAATCGGGCCGGCCGATCATCAGCATCGGAAACTCCTACCGCTACCCGGAGACATCCGGCCATTTCGATGCAAGCGGCAAGAGCCCTGTCGCCATCCGCGACGGTGTCGGCTATTTCGAGATCGAGGATTTCTGGGGACAGACGGTCACGCTGACAGCCGGCCTGGAGCAGGTTCGCCTGAATGTCGAACGCGACCGTTTGGACGACGTCGCCATCGATCTCCAGCCGGTCGCTCGACGACAGATCATCCTGCGGTTCCAGGTCCCGCAAGATGCGCCGCCCATCGAAGGCGATGTCCGGGTTTCCTACATCTCCGAACGCGCTCGACAACAGCAACAGGACCCGACATTCGACCTGCTGGACATCACGGCCAACCAGGCCTCGTGCGAGATCCCGGCGCCTTCCACGTTCAGCTACAACATCGACTTCTACCAGGGCAAACGGCCGGTGGGCTACTGGTTCGACGGGGTCTGGGGGATCCGCGTGGAACAGGACGCGGCCCCCCTCACGATTGACGTCCCCGTTCATCCGGCCGGGGTGATCTACGGTCGAGTCTTCCGACCCGACGGGAACCTCGCCGAAGACGCTTCGGCATCGCTGCTGGTTATCAAGAGGCCCCGCATCGAGAACGGTCAGGCAAGCGGCCTATCCAGTCTGCAAGATGCATTGAACAAAGGCGTGGATCGCGGGACGTTCAACGCAACCCCGCTGCCCCTGGGAGGACAGTACGCAGTCCTCGTTCACGAAGACTCCGCCTACGCAGTGAGCGACGTCTTCACGCTCGATGAGGACAACCCGATCGTCAACATCGACCTGACGTTGCCGCAAGGCGTCGATCTCGAGGGGCAGGTTCTCGAAGAAAACGGAATCCCCAGTCGAAGGGAGGTATCCCTGCACGTCTCCGTCAAGCGGGGAGACCTTTCCGGGGGGCAATCCGGCCCGCCGATCCAGCCGGATGCAGCCGGACGATTCGTCTTCAGGAACGTCAACCCGAGCGCTGCCGGCAGATGCTTCATTGAGATTGCCGGCGGCCAAGGATACCGGCCCGTCCATCAGGAGATCAAGAGCCTGCAATCGCCCATCATCATCAGATTGGAGAAAGGTCGCAGCGTCTCCGGCACGGTCGTCGAGGACGCCGGCGGCCGACCTGTGCCCAACGCGGAGGTGTTCGCCTGGTCAGCGGAGGGCCCCAACGGGGGCTATCGCCGAAATGCGGAATTACTCGAAGCCGATGGAAGAACCGATGCGGAGGGACGGTTCACGTTCAGCGATATGACGGACGATTACTACATGCTCAACGTTCGCAGCGCCAACCTCGCAGATGCTCGGCGTCAAGTGGTCGTCAAGGGCGGGCAGAGAGAACCCGCGACGATCCGGATTGTCATCCCCGAAGGGAGCCCACTCACACGTAGAGCACCGTGAGGAGGAGTCATGATGAACGTTGCACAGGAGGCTTGTCTCGGATAAAAAGGAACGCGGCTTGACGGCCGGTAAAATCCAAGGAATCGTCGTATAGGTGTCGGGGTGGCGCATGAGAAGTCGCGTTCAGTTCGCAGTCGTCGTCTCGGTCGTCCTCTGTGGAGCCGCCTGGGGCATCGAGATCCGATGGAGGCACCTGTCCACGACCACAGGCGATCTGGCGGCTCCGAATGGCGGGAAGGAACAGACTTCGAGCCTTGTGTGCGACATCGACAAGGACGGCGTGAACGACTTCGTCATTGCCGAGCGGACGCAGGCGCCGGCCGTGGTGTGGTATCGCCGGGCGACGACCGGCTGGACGAAGTATGTGGTCGAGGATCAGCCTCTGCACATCGAGGCC
>CALMMH010000151.1 GCA_937868145.1 uncultured Phycisphaerales bacterium | reverse complement strand
GAACGCTCCCACAGAGAACTACGGTCGTCGCTCTCACCGCACCTACGATGCCACAGGTCAAAGAGCCGGCTGGTCTGAAGCAGAAGCGTTTGTCTCCGCCACAGACCAGCCGCTCTGGATATAGTCGTTCCTTAATACCGACGGTCGCCGCCGCGTCCGCCGCGTCCGCCGCCGCCACCACCGCCGCCGCCTTCCCTGGGGCTCTTCGGCTTGGCTTCATTGACCGTGATCGACCGGCCCTTGAAATCGGTGCCATTCAGGCCTTCAATCGCAGCCATGGCGTCTTCCCGCGAGGGCATCTCGACAAAACCGAAGCCGCGGGATTCCCCGCTGAAACGGTCCTTGATGACGTTGGCGGTGCTCACATCGCCGTAAGCAGCAAAAAGCTGCTGCAAGTCATCGTCCGACACCCCAAATGGAAGGTTCCCTACATAGATGTTCATTTTCTTCTCTCCTACTATCACGTCAACGTGTGCCGCCCGGGTTTTTCGGGTGCCAGCCACCACACAGGCCCCGGCTGCACTTGGATCGACCACAATTACGTTCTTGACCACGCAGAATCCGCAACGAAAAGGGGATGGGATTACAGGCAGGAAGTCAAGTCATCAATCTACCTACGTCAACTCCACTCACACAACGCATCATCCTAGTTCCTATTCCACGACATTCTCACCACCATATCCGGACAATCCACGTTCCGCAAGTGCGAAATTCGACTTTTTCGCAGTCGAGCCAGATTCTTACCAGGGCCGGCTTGCCGACTGTGCCGGGTTCTGATAGCATCGGCCACGCGAACCAGGTTCTTTCGATCCACAGCCTAGGGAAAGGTTTAAGCATGATCACGGGCACTCGCATGTCGGTTGTCGCTGCGATTCTCATCTCTTTGGGCGTTAATTGGACGGTGCAAGCCGATACGGCCTGGCTGACGGAACTCGATCTGTCCAAGATGTCCAGCGGGTGGGGACGCCCCCTGGCTGATCAGAGCGTCACGGGCAAGACCCTCGCCATCGCCGGGCGGACCTTCGAGCAAGGGGTCGGCACTCACGCCGATTCGTTGCTGTACATCGATCTGGACGGCAAAGTGGAACGGTTTCTGGCCCGCGTCGGCGTGGATGACGCCGCCGGGAACCGTGGAACCGTGGCCTTCCGAGTTTATGGTGACGGAAAAAGTCTGTTCGACAGCGGAATCCTGAGGGGCGGACAGGAGGCCAAGATCGTTGATGTGCCTCTGACCGGAGTCCGCCGAGTGATGCTGCTGGCGGGCTCTGCGGGCGATGGGGCCGACTTCGATCACGCCAACTGGGCCCAAGCCCAGTTCGTTTTCGCAGGCGAGAAGCCGCGGGCTGTGGACGCTCCCAAGCCGCCGGCGGAAGAAAGAGTCATTCTCACCCCGAAACCCGGGCCGCAGCCGCGAATCAACGGGCCGAAGGTCTATGGCGCCCGGCCGGGACATCCCTTCCTCTACCGAATCCCCTGCACGGGCACTCGACCGATCCAGTTTACCGCGATCAGTCTCCCCAAAGGCCTTCGCCTCGATGCCAACACCGGGATCATCGAAGGACGCACGCCGACCGAACGCGGAGAGTATGCCGTCACCTTGAGCGCCGCCAACAGTCACGGAACCGCAAAACGGTCCTTCAAGATCGTGGTCGGCGACACCCTGGCCCTGACCCCGCCGATGGGTTGGAACAGTTGGTATATTCATTACCATCGCGTCACCGAAGAGCACATGCGAAAGGCCGCAGACGTGATGATCGCTTCCGGCATGGCCGATGCCGGATACCAGTATGTCAATATCGACGATTGCTGGATGAAGAAAAGGGGCGACGAGCCTTATCGCGACGAGCGAGGGGCCATTCTGCCGAATTCCAAGTTTCCCGACATCAAAGGGATGGTGGACTACATCCACAGCAAGGGCCTCAAGGCCGGCTTGTACACTTCGCCCGGACCGTGGACCTGCGCCGGCTATGTCGGCAGCTATGAGCACGAGCGAGTCGACGCCGAGAAGTTCGCCGAGTGGGGTTTCGATTTCCTCAAGTACGACTGGTGCTCCTACACCGAAGTCGCAGGCGGCAACACGCTCGAGCACATGAAGAGGCCTTACCAGAAAATGGGCGACATCCTCAAGACCTTGAACCGGGACCTCGTCCACAACCTCTGCCAGTACGGCATGGGCGACGTCTGGACCTGGGGCGTCGAGACGGGCCACTGCTGGCGGACCACGGGCGACCTGGGCGTGGTCCAGGGCGCCCTGCTGCCGGGGTTCTATCCGATCGGCATCAGCAACGCACAGCACTACGAATACGCCGGCCCGGGCGGCTGGAACGATCCGGACTACATCCTGATCGGTTACGTCGGAAACGCCCTCAGCCAGGACGATCCGCCCATTCCCACGAAGCTGACGCCGAACGAGCAATACAGCTACATGTCCATGTGGTGCCTGATGGCCGCCCCGCTGTTCTTCTCGGGCGATATGGCGATCCTCGACGACTTTACGGTTGGCGTTCTGACCAGCCCTGAGGTCGTCGAGATCGATCAGGACGCTCTGGGCAAGCAGGCCAAGCCGCTGGTCCAGGACGACCTGACGCTGATTATGGCCAAGCCCCTGGAGGATGGCTCGGTGGCGGTGGGCCTGTTCAACCTGGCCGACACGCCGCGTGAGATGACTGTGGACTGGCCACTGTTGAACGTGCAGGGCAAACAAGAAATCCGCGATCTCTGGCGGCAGAAGGATCTGGGCGTCGTCGCCGATCGCTTCGCGACGACGGTGCCCCGCCACGGCGTAGCTCTCCTTCGCCTGCGGCCTCAATGACAATTGGGTCAGTCTCCGTCTGGTACGGAGCGAGTTCTTCGGGTACAATGGCCGCGTTGAGATGTCGAGCACGCCGAGCATGGGCTCTTTGAGAGTCTGGTCTGGCCCTTCTTTGGGGCTCCCTTCGCATTCCACGACATGGAGGATACCCTATGAGACGGTCGAGCGCGTTCACGTTGATCGAGTTGCTGGTGGTCATCGCGGTGATTGCCGTCCTGCTGGCGATTCTCATGCCGGCCCTGGGCAAGGCCAAGAACCTCGCACAGGGCATCGCCTTTAAAGGCAACATGAAGAACTACGTCTTCGCCGTCGCCATGTACTGCGACGACAACGATGGCAAGTTCTGTAATCCGAGCAGTTGCTACTTCTCGCAACTGACCGCGTACCCGGTGGAAAGCGGCCTGTCTTCGTACAGCCACGTCCGCTGGTGCAACGGGAATGTGGACCTCAAGAGCCATCCCGAGTATGGGGGAAATCTCTTTCGCTATCTGGCGGACGCCAAGGCCTTCATCTGCCCGACCTACAAGACCCTGGCGGTTCGAAACTCGGAGGATCACTTCTACGCTGCCGACGCCCAAAACCTCAAGAATTACGAGCCCTGGTACAATTACACGATGAACGCCTATCTGGGCAGTCCGGCCGATGAGATCAAGAAGGCCGCCGTCAGAAAGGCATCCGACGTCAAGCATCCCGCGACGACATTCTCATTCTGTGAGGAGAGCGCCCGAGTCGACACGAAGTACAACGTGTCGGGACTGAACGACACCTATATGATTCCCGGCAACGACACCATGATCCAGAGCTGGCTCAGCGCCGCCGGAGGCAATCCCTGGGACGTCGAGCCCGGGCCGGACACCTCGCCCGCTTTCTACGACGTCGTCGCAGGGTATCACAACGCCCCCACGGGCGATCTGCTCAAGGGCCGGGGCAACTGCGCTTTTCTCGACGGCCACGTGGACGCCCACGCCCGCTCAGAAACATTCCCTTTGGCCTATCCAAGGAAGTGACCTTCTTCAATCGGCCGCGGCGGAGTCGGCCAGCGGCCCTGCGTTCTCAGTCCCCGGCGTAGGCTCCTCCAGAGGCACGAAATCATAGCCACCCGAAGCATTCGGGGACCGTCCAAACGTCATGCCGGCTTGGGAAACGCCGAACTCCTGCCGTTCGCTGTACCCAGTGAGGCCTTCGCCGTCGCCGGAATGGAGATAAACGGTCTCGCCATCTTTGCCCAGACCGAAAGGCGTCTGGCATCCCGGATCGGCCTCATTGGCGAAGTGCTCATTCTCGTAGAACACGACGTACCCGCCCGCAGGCAGGATCGTGCCTGCGGCGATTTTGTACTGGGTCGGACCGTCGGCGTCATCGCTGAGGTACCAGCCTGAGATGTCGATGGCCTGATCGGTCGTGCTGTGCAGCTCGATCCAGTCCGGACCGGTCCCCACGGAGTTGGCCAGCAATTCATTGATGACAACGGCTCCGGGCTCCGGGACCAATCCGCGATCGTCGTCGCCGGGAGAACCTCCCCAAGAGGCGCTCGGCCGCCAGGCATCCTGACTGCCAAACCCGTCGGCCGGCGTGACCTGCGGGTCTCGAACCGTCAGGGAGAAGCCCATCCCGTCGGTCAGATCGAACCATTCATCCGTGTACTCGAAGCTCTGGATGACGCTGCCCAGGGCGTCCACCAACTCGATGTCCTCACCGGCATTGCTCAGATTGCCGACATATTGCCCCACGACAGGAAGCTCCGCTCCATAGAGCGACTCGAACGCCGCCAGATCCCTGACGACCAGACAATACCCGCCGGCAGGCAGCGTGAAACTCGGGAAGGTGTAGTCGATCCCTTTGGTGAACTGCACCCGATTCAGATTGATCGCCTGCGAACCGACGTTCGTCAGTTCGATGTACTCGGTGTTCGGATCGGCCGGATCGCCGCCTTCCTCGGGATGATACATGATCTCGCTGACTCGCAGGCTCTGGGCCACCGGCCCTACCGCGAACACCGCCTCCTCCAACGCGCTCCACCGGCCGCTGAAGGCTCTGGCCTTGAGAAGGGAACTCTCGGTCAGCGAGACAGGTCCCGTGTATTGAATCGCAGTCGGCGAAATGGCCCCCTGGCTGATCTCCCCTGCGACCAGCTCGACCGAGAACAGGAAGTCGGAACTGCCGATTGAATTGTTCATGGCATGAACGGCCAGCAGGTTTGCGCCCTCTGCGAGCAGACCGACATAATCGGAAACGTCGATGGTGTTCCACGCAACGGCGGACGCGTCGTCGTGCGCCGCGCTGGCGACCGAGTTCCAAACGGGTTCGCCCGTGACGTTGCGTCGGGCTATTTCCGCGCCATTGAGATAGGCGACGAACCCGTCATCGTACCGCACCTTGAGCATCATGTTGGAGTACTCGGTGTTGCCGACGGTGAAGGGAATCCGGATGTAGCAGCCGCCGTTGATGTTGTACATCTGCGATTGCACGTCGATCTTGAAGTACGGCTCGTAGCCGCTGCTGGTCTCGAAACCGACGCCGCCGGCGCCGAGCGTCCAGGAGGAATCGTTGAAGGAGTTGGTGTACCAGACGTTGCCGGCTCCGACCTCCAGTCCGCCGCCGGCCACGTCGCCGACGAGACGGAAATTGGCCGCCGAGAAGCTGGTGAAACTGCCGCGGGCCGCGAAGAGCTCCAGTTCCGAGCCGCCGCCCTGTTCGTAGAAGACCAGCCGCAGATCGTGGGCGCCCGCTTCCGCAATGTTGAAGACGGACAGCGTGGTGCCGGGACCGCGAGGATCGGGATAGGCGCTCGTGTAGGTCTTGGCTCCCTTGGTCAGCGTCATCGAGTACCCGTCGTCGCTGTTGA
>CALMMH010000150.1 GCA_937868145.1 uncultured Phycisphaerales bacterium | reverse complement strand
AAGGAGTTAGACGACGCAAAAATATCATGATGTTTGTTATATTTTTGTTGAAATCTGCCGGCGACTATGGTTCAATACTCATACCTGTCGCCCCGTTCGGGGCGGTGTGTGTGAAGCGTGATTCGTGAAGCGTGAAGCGAAATCGTTGATTCGGAGGGATCATCATGGTGACCGTTGCACAAATCCAGGCCAATCGGTTGAACGCGCAGAAGTCCACGGGTCCGCGTACGGCGGAAGGCAAGGAGAGGGCCTCCCAGAACGCGATCAAACATGGCCTCCTGGCGCAGGAAGCGGTCATTGTCGGCGAAAACCCGGCGGAATTCGAGATGTATCGCGAGGGAATGCTCCCGACACTGGCTCCGGCCGGAGCGGTGGAGGCGATGCTGGCCGAGCGCGTCGTCGGGCTCTCCTGGCGACTTCTGCGGGCGGAACGACTCCAGAACATCGCCTATGCGGCGCTGGAGGAAGGAGAGCCGACGGACGTATTGGAAGAGCGGCTCGACGAGTGGAAGCAGGTCAAGGGCAGCGACTGGGACCGGAGCGTTACCGGCGTGGTCGACGAGAACTTCGAGTTGGGCCGGCTGGTCGCAGAGGACTTCGCCGGGGCGCGGGTGCTGGATCGGTTGCTGATGTACGAACGACGGATCGAGAGCAGCCTGTACCGAACGATGGCGGAACTGCGAAAGGAACGGGAAGCACGCACGGCGGCGAACGTGACGGAAGAAACATCGCGTGCCGAAGGCGACCTCGCAGCCGATCGAGAGCCCGTAACACCGGCGAAATTGGCTTCGTTTGGCACAGAGCCTACACCGGAGGAAGTGTCAGTCACGACACATCAGGCCTCAAGCGAAGGACGCGGCTGGGATACGGCGGCGGATTCCGGCGCTCCGTGTCCGGGTGGCAGCGACAAGCGGAGTCTTCGGAGCTTGTCGATGGCTTCCTCGCAGGGGCAAGACCATCGGCAAACGAGTTTGCCGCTGCCACCCGGAGTCGAAGAAAGACCGCTCTCGACATCCCGCGACCGTGCGCCGATGTCGTGCGAAACGAACCCAATGGCGGAAGAAGTGTCAAGTTTGAAGTGTCAAGTGTCAAACGACCGCTCTGACTTCAGACTTTAAACTTCACACTTCAAAACTCGTCTTCTGTCCTGCATCTGTCGACGGCCGGATCGATCTCGGCGGGGCTGCGGCAGATCTCGTCAGGGCCCGCGGCGGCCAGTTCCGATTCGCTGCCGAAGCCGTAGGTCACGCCGATCGTGCGCGTGCCGTGGGCTTTGCCCGATTCGATGTCGCGAGCCCGGTCGCCGATCATGATCGTGCGGGCCGGGTCGAGCGAAAATTCCTTCAGGAGGAATTCGATGAGCTCGCTCTTCTCGTCGAAGCGGCCGTCGAGTTGCGGGCCGAAAACCTTGAGGATGTAGCGGTCGAATCCGAAGTGCTCGACGATCCGGTCCGAGTAGACCGTCGGCTTGGACGTGACGACGTAAAGCCTGTGGCCCTCCCCTTGCAGACGGCCCAGCATCTCAGGGACGCCGGGATAGACTTTGTTCTCGAAGAGCCCGACGTCGCCGAACCGCTCGCGGTAGTAACCCACGGCTTTGTCGACGAGGTCCTTATCCTCGCTGCCGAGAAGTCGGGGGAAGGTCCACCGCAATGGCGGTCCGATGAATTGCACCAGTTCGGCCTTCGGCGGGTAGGGGCGTCCGAGGCGCTGCAGGGCGTGCTGGATGCACCGCGTGATTCCGTCGCTCGGATCGCTGAGGGTGCCGTCGAGGTCGAAGAACAGCGTCATCGTCTTGTCGGGTGTGCCGGTCAATTCAGGGTCATCCAAAAGCCGTGTCTGTCGGTCAGGAATCCAGTCATCGATACATGCAGCGGCGGTTCAACGCTTGGATTCCGCTCCCTGGCAGAGTTTCAGGGTGTGCTCGATCAACTCCGGGCCGCCCCAGTCGCCGTGGCCGGGGACCACGATCTTGGCGTGCGAGTAGGCGCTCCGCACCTTGAGAAGCGTGGTCGGGTAGGCATCGAGGTCGCCATCGGCCGTGTTGCCCAACGATTGCGAGTCCACCGATTTGATGAGGCACCCGCCGAACAACACGCCCTGCTTCGGCAGCCAAACGACGACATTATCCATCGTATGGCCGGGACCCATGAAGGTCAAGAGAGCGACCGTCGGGCCGCAGTGGACCATCGTCCGCAGTTGATAGGAAACCTTCGGCACAGGCAGGCCCTTTTCTCGTGCGATTTTGATCGTCTTGTCCAGTCCGTAGGACGTGGCGCCCCGGCGATGCGCCTCCGTCAGGCCGCCCATGCAGTCCTGGTGGAAATGCGTCGGAACGACGACCTTCATCTGGGCGCCATGATTCTTGGCGGCCCAGTCGCACAGCACGCCCGTCTGCTCGTCCGTCCAGGGCAGGTCGATCAGCATCGCCTCGTTCGCGTCGATGACGAGCAGACCGTTGGCCGGACAAGGGCCGTAGTTCGGCAGATCGAAATACGTCGTGTGCACCCAAACCCCGTCGGCGATCGGCTGCAGCGAAACGCCAGGGGCGATCTGAAAACTCTCCGCCCGGGGCACAGCCGGTTTCGATTGACAACCCGTCAGGAGCAAGCAGGCACACGCAATGACCAAGCCCGTTCTGTTTCGTACACTCAGGAAACGACCGTCCATGTTGTTCTCTCCGCGAGCGATCCATCCGGCGCTGCAAACCCCGACCGTCAGGGCCATGCGGCGCATGCGGCATGTTCCAAGCGCTACCCGATTGCGGCGGCCGCGTCAAGACGCCTGCTCGGGAAGAGAGGAGTCGGGAGAGCCGCGATTTCGCCGGGACTTCTGAGGAGCGAGCCCGTACAATGGCTGCATCAGTTGAGATTCGATCGGGAGGTCACATGAACAAGAGCAGCGTGCTTGCGATCCTCGTCCTATCGTCCACGGCGTGGGGCGATCCCGCGGGACAGCCGCAGATGTACTATACGGACACGGCCCACGGCCGATCCCTCGCCAAAGATCCGGACGTCGAGTGGTTCGGCGGGCGGTACCTGATGTACTACTCGGTGAACCGCGGCAAGGACGGATGGGCGGTCGGCATCGCGGAGAGCAGGGACCTGACGCAGTGGACGAAGGTCGGCGAAGTCCTGCCGGCGGGCGATTACGAGAGCAAGGGACTGGCGGCGCCGGCCGCTCTGGTCCGCAACGGCAAGCTTCACCTCTTCTACCAGACCTACGGCAACGGCCGCAACGACGCGATCTGTCACGCGGTCTCCGAGGACGGGATTCACTTCACGCGCAACGCGACGAACCCCGTCTTTCGGCCGACGGGCGACTGGAACTGCGGCCGGGCCATCGACGCCGACGTGATCGAGCACAAAGGCCGGCTGCTGCTCTACTGCGCCACGCGGGACCCCGAAATGAAGGTCCAGAAGCTGGTGGTGGCGGCCGCTCCGGCGGACTCGGACTACGGACGCGACAAGTGGACGCAGATCTGCGACAGGTCGATTCTGGAGCCGCAACTGCCCTGGGAGAAGCAGTGCATCGAAGCCCCCTCGGTCTGCGAGCACAAGGGGCGTCTGTTCCTGTTCTACGCCGGCGGCTACAACAACGAACCGCAGCAGATCGGCTGCGCGGTCAGCACGGACGGGATCTCCTGGACGCGGCTCTCGCAACACCCGCTCCTGCCCAACGGCGGCCCCGGCGAATGGAACTCCAGCGAGTCGGGCCACCCCGGCGTCTTCACCGACCGCGACGGGCAGATGCACCTGTTCTTCCAGGGCAACAACGACAACGGCGCCACTTGGCATCTGTCCAGGATGAGAGTCGCCTGGGACGCGGCGGACAACCCCTACCTGATCCGCCCTCGCGACGAACGAACCTTCCAACTCAGGTGATTGAACCGTATGATGCACAGGTGGTCCGGAGAGACATGGTGATGGTTTTAGTATTGCGATTCAGTCGGTTCGAGGAAGCCAGCGGCTACTGCGGCAAGTGCCTGCGACAGACGGCGGTCGCCCGCCAGGGGATCAACCATGTGCCGCACCTGATCCTGACGCTGCTGACCGGACTGTGGGCGATCTTCTGGATTCGCGACGCCCGCCGGCCCCGGCCTTGGCAGTGCTTCGAATGCGGATCGACCGTCTATCGCATCATGAGCAATCCGTTCGAAAAGACCAAACGCAAGTGGCTGTGGAGATAAGGCCCTATGGAATGCCAGAAGACCCGGAACATGAAGAACTGTAATTGCTCCTACCCCGGCTGCAGCAACAAAGGCGTCTGCTGCGAGTGCCTGAGCTATCACCTCGCGTCGAAGCAACTGCCCGCCTGCTGCTTCCCCAACGAGGTTGAAAAGACCTATGACCGCAGTTTCCAGGCATTCGCCAAAGCGTGGAAGCTATAGAACCTTCCGCACGATCGCAGGGGTGCGAACCGCGGCGCTGAGCAGAAACGTCAGCGGGATGCTCGCCGCCGTCACCAGGACAAATTTGGCAAAGGGCGACATCGCGGCGTTGATCACCGCGACCTGAACCAGGACCACGACGGGAACATGGAACAGATACGCGGCATATTGGCTCTCGGCCATCACCTTGCTCCAGCGGCCCTGGAAGTTCAGCCGCTCGCGGAACAGGATGACCAGCCCGATGCACATGCCGCAACACAGGAACGATTCCCAGATCGGATAGGCGACCTTCATGACCTCGCGGCTGACGTGGAACGCGCCCTGCGATCGGCCCATGGCGAAGGCGTACCACCCGACGGCGAGAGTCAGACCGATCGCCAGCCAGGTCCATCCCATTCGGTTCGAGGTCTTGAGAAGCCATTGGCGACGGTACGCGACGGCGCCGAGGACGAAGCAACTCAGGTCGCGAGGGACGTCGGCGAAGGCCACCTGAATGAAGCCGAGGAACCCGACCCACCTGTCGATCGGATACCAGATCCGGATCGTCGCCGAAGCGGCCGCCAACATCACAGCGTAAAGGACAATGGACAAGTGGCTCAGGGGCTTGGACTCAACGAGATTCGTCTCTTCGCGTCGTTTTCGCAAGGCCCGCATCGCGGCGTAGCACAGGCTGAAGAGCAACAGGTGCTCGACGTACCAGAGATGCGCGAAGTTCGCTTCGGCGTTGACCGGCCCGAAGTACCGCGTGGTGTAGTATTGCCCGAAGCTCAGCTCTCCCAGGTCGCCCACGCGAAGGTGGCACAGGTACTGCTGGAGCGGGATGATCAGGAAGAAGAAGGCCAGCAGAGGAATGCCCAGGCGAACAAGCCGGCTCTTGAGAAAGGAGCCCGCCCAGTGGCGGTCGTACGAGGCCACCATGAGATAGCCCGAGATGAGAAAGAACAGGCTCATGAAGAAGGAGCGGTTCACCGTGAAGAACGGGCCCAGAATCGCCGCACGGGCAGGCTCCTGAATGGGCCAGGAACCGCCGGTCGGACCGTAGGCCTGGCCCACGTGGTGAGCGATCACCAGGATCGTCAGAGCGATCTTCAGATTGTCGAGGAAGTACAGCCGTCGTCCATCTCCCATACCACGCTCCATCAACAGGGTCACGATCTACGCCGTTCGCCGACGCCGTCCCATTATCGCATGGAGTCCGTCGCTTGGGTAGATGCGAGTTCCCGCTCACGTCTCGCTGTCGTAGTAGACGATGTAGTCGCCCTCGTG
>CALMMH010000149.1 GCA_937868145.1 uncultured Phycisphaerales bacterium | reverse complement strand
CCTTGCTCGACCAGCACGCCCATCGGATTGTCTCTCGTGGCGTCGTTCACGTCGGCGAAGGACGTTCCGAGGTACACGTCGTGCGTCGCGGCGAATTCGCCGGCCGTCCAGCTCAGCATGACGCTGCGGAGAACATCGACTGCTTCCGGGGCGGGCTGGGGATCGAAGGCCAGCGCCGCGGAGCCCGGACCGCCGGGCAGGATGAAATCGGCGGCCGGATCGAACACGCCGTCGAACGTCGAGAACGCCACCGCTTCGTACTGGCCGACGAGCTGCCGCCCGCCGTCGACGGATGAATGGCGGATGTTGCCCCACGAGATCCACTTGGTGATCTGCTGCGGCGAGCCGTTGGTGCTCTGATAAACCGCGACGCCGTCCAGGTAGTAATCGATCGTGCTGGCGCCGTCGTAGACGATCGCATAATGGTGCGTCTCGCCCACGTTGGGGATGGCCTGGATGTTGTTGTTCACGTTGTCGGTGCTGCCGTTCCAACTGCCGGCGGAAAGGCCGGTCTGGAACCGGATGAAGGCCTGGCCGCCGATGTCGATGATCGGGGCCAACGAGTCGCTCGCTCCGGTGGCAGTGAAGACCGCCTCGGCGATGAACGGCGTGCCGGCGAACGTCGTGGCGTTGCTGTTGAAGGCGGAGGCGTCGAACTCGAAGCTCTCCTGGCTGGCCTGGTCGGCGTCCGTAAGCGTGCCCAAGCCCGCGGCGACGATCTCGGTCCCATGGTGGGCCGCGAAGCTGCCGGTCTTGTCGATTTCCCGCGGTCCCAGCGTGTACGACATGCCGTTGAGACTCCCGACGAAATCGACGTAGATCTGAGGCGTCACATCGGCCGCACGGACGACGCCCGTCGACACGGCGCCCGCCAGCAGCAGACAAAAGGCCAGACGCATTGATTTCACAGACATGTTGTTCCTCCTCGCACAAAGCTCTGCACAATATCGATGTACGCTTGCCAACGCGGCAAGCCACGAATCTACATGGAATGAAACACGCGGCGGTTCGCTGCCGCCGATCTCTCCGGACACGCCGATATGTCCACCCGGACTTTCCGACTTGATCCTGTCACCCGTACCTCCGCACACTACAGGCCCTATAATAACCAAGTACTGTGTTCAATGTCAATGGTTCTGCTATTCGCGGGTCTGCATTCGGAGCGAGAACACGCCGGATGTTGGATGTGCGGATGCGGAGTCTCGTGGAGCAAGAGGGAGGATACGGCCGAAAGAAACGAAAAATGGCGAAAGAAGAGAGCGAAATGACCGCTCCTTCTTTCAGCTTCTCTCGTTTCTTTCGGCCGGGGAATTACGTTTTCCGCCGATCACGGCTCGGCTTGGATCGTGATCGTGTGTCGGACCGGTGTGAAGGCTTTGGCAACCGCCTCGGCCAGCGGGGTTCGGACCTTCTCGGTCAATGCGGCGGTCATCGCCATGTCGGCGTATCCTTCCGGGCCGTGGAAGAGATCTTTGACCTGCCGGGTCTCATAGGCCTGCTTCTTGGCGACCGCTTCATCCACGGCCTTGAAGGCTTCGCTGAATGGATTGGTCTCGAAGTCCGCCGCCAGGTTCACGCCTGCGGCCAGTTCCCCGGCGGTGTAGCTCTTCGACGTTTCGCCCCAGGAGACGCCGTAGCGTTTGGCAGGGGCGTTGCGGACCACGAGCGTGAGCCGGTTCAACTCGGCGTTGAAGGGGACCAACGCCATGCCGGAGCGGAGGCTGCCGTCGTCGTTGGCCGGACCTGCCGCACAGAACGGATATTGGCGGCTTTCGATCTCGATCTTGCCGGCCTGTGTCGCTAGGACGCGATGGCCTTGCGAGACGGTTGCCTTGCCGTCGGCCATGTCGAAAGTGATCGTGCCGATCTGGCCGTCCAGGCCCATCGCTTTGAGGAATGCGTAGGCCATGACGAGCTGGCCGGCCCAGCCGGGATGCACGCCGTCTTTGCCGGCGATCATGTAGTCGTCGCCGAACCGCTTTTTGCCCTCGAAGCCGCAGACCAACATCGGGCAAAACACGTCGGCGAACGCCACCTGCTCGTCGCACGCGACGGCCAGTCCGATATTGCGAAACTCCGCGAGACTGTGGTTGAGGTCGTCGATGTCGCCCCGGGCCTGCTTGACCCAGGCGGGCATCTTGCCCACGGTGCCCGCGGAGCCCTGGATCACCCGCACGCCGTGATCTTTGAACATGCGGACGGTGGCCGCCGACGCTTCACGGTATTCCTGGCCCCATTGGGCTTCGTAGGGCTGGTAGCGGTGGTCGTTCATGCCATAGCAGGTGGTTGCGATCGTGGGCTGGAACCGCAGCACGTCGTTCTCCATGCGGGCCAGGAATCCGGGGGCCCGCTCGCCGCTCCAGCCGAACTGGCGGACGGTGACGCCCAGTTGCGGCACGCAGACCGTGAGATACGTCTCCATGATCCGCGAGTACATCTTCTGTTCGGTGATCGAGTCGCCGCAGATGGCCAGGCGATCGCCGGACTTGAGCAGAAGTC
>CALMMH010000148.1 GCA_937868145.1 uncultured Phycisphaerales bacterium | reverse complement strand
TGTTGAGGATGTCTTCCTCCGGCATGCCATAGCGGCTGATCCAACCCTGCATCATTTGGGTGTAGGTTACCCCGCCGAACATCTGGGGGACGATCCGTCCCAGCATCTCGCCCACTTCCCGATTCGACACGTAGATTCCGGCCGACTGGGCCTCGTCGCGAAGCAGAATCCAGTAGATGTCGCTGGGCACGCCGCCGCGGGTGGCGCGCATGTCGTCGAGCTGTTTCTCACTGATGCGGTATTGGTTCCTCTGGATCATCTGTCGGGCCATGTCCATCAGACCGGCCGCGTCGCGGCTCTGCGAGAACAGCAACTCGGCCAGAAGAATGCCCCGTAGATCCTGGCGTCGCAGCAGACTGTCGGCGCCCAACTCCTCCAGGAGCTTGAGTTCGTTCTCGGCCACGATGCGGTCGTTATGACTGATCTTATTGTGCCCGTAGTACGCCAGAGCCGCCTTGGCCCCGCGGCTGCCCTGCATCAGGTAACTGAACGAGGACCCGCCGATGAAGGCGATCATCAACACGATGACTACGACAGCCATCAACTTCTTGTTGTTCTTCCGCATCCACTTCATGAGGCTCATAGAAGGATCCTACCGTCGATTTCGAGTTGCCATTCGTGATTTCTTGTTTACCACGCGTTCTCTGCCATCTACAATTCCAGGGGCTCCTGTTGTTCAGTCGCTCCAAACGACAGAAAACATATATTCTAAACAGGTAATAGTAAATTGTAAATGAGAAATCATAAATCCATCGAAGCGTTTGCACAAGCCTGCAGGGTTCTGCCGGGAGGGGTGAATTCGCCCGTTCGGGCGTTTGGCGGAGTGGATCGCAAGCCGCTGTTTATTGCCGGGGCGAAAGGTTCCCGCGTCTTTGACGTGGATGGGAACGAGTACATCGACTACGTGGGCTCCTGGGGCCCCATGATTCTCGGACATGCGCCTCCGGCAGTGGTTGCCGCCATTCAGAAGGCTGCCGAACGGGGCGCCTCGTTCGGCGCGCCGACTTTGGCGGAGACGGAACTGGCCTCGCGGGTCGTTCGGGCCTTCGGCTCCATCGAGAAACTTCGCCTCTTGTGCAGCGGAACCGAGGCTGTGATGACCGCGATCCGTCTGGCCCGCGCCTACACCGGACGCGATACGATTGTAAAAATGGTCGGTTGTTATCACGGTCACAGCGACTCGCTGCTGGTGTCGGCCGGCTCGGGTTTGGCTGAGCGGGGAACCGCAGCCAGTCCCGGCGTGCCCGAGGCATTGGCTGCACTGACCGTCGTCGTCCCGTACAACGATTGGGATACGCTCAGGCAGGCTTTCCGTAAGCAGCCTGGGGACATCGCCGCGGTCCTGGTCGAGCCGGTGGCCGCCAACATGGGGGTCGTGCCGCCCGAGCCGGGGTATCTGGAATCGCTTCGCAGTCTCTGCGACGAGAACGGGGCGCTCTTGATCTTCGACGAGGTCATCAGCGGTTTCCGCGTAGCCTGGGGAGGAGCCCAGGAACGCTACGGCGTCCGGGCCGATCTGACGTGTCTGGGCAAGATCGTGGGCGGTGGGCTTCCCTTGGCCGTCTGCGGCGGGCGGGCTGAGATCATGGACTTGCTGGCCCCGCTGGGGCATGTCTATCAGGCCGGAACTCTCAGCGGCAATCCGCTGGCGACCGCCGCGGCCAACGCCACGCTGGAGATCCTGGAGGCTGGTGGGACCGATAAAACCAAAGAACGCTACGCGCAGCTCGAGTCCCTGGCAGCCGGCCTGGAGACCGGCCTGGCCAAGGCGGCGGCCCACGCCGGAGTGCCGGTCACGATCAATCGCGTCGGCTCGCTTCTGAGTTGCTTTTTCACCGACAAGCCCGTGCGGAACTTCGACGACGTCCGCGCGACGGACATCGGTTCGTTCAAACGGTTTTTCTCGGAGATGCTCGATCGCGGCGTCTATCTGGCGCCCAGCGCCTACGAGGCGATGTTCGTCTCCCTGGCTCATACGAGCCAGGACATCGAGCGAACCGTCGAAGCCGCAGGAGAGAGTTTCCGTCGTTTGTAGTCTGACCTGTTGGAGGGTGTTTCCATGATGATGCGGCTTCTGGCGGCTGCGGCGGTTCTGAACTTGGTCTCCATCGGTTCTGCGCAAGGGCAGGCCACGAAATCCGTGCGGGACACGGTGGGCGTGGTCCACGTCGCGGGACGGTATCACTTGACGGACAAGGACTTTCTCAACGAAGGCGCCGACCAGATCCTGGCTCTGGGCTCGCGAGTGATCAAGGTTTGGTTCTACGGCAAACGTCACGAGGGTCCGGACGGCGTCTATCCCTACAATTCTCAGTGGCCCAAGGTCGATTCGCTGGTCGAGGGGGCCAAGACGCCATACTACCAGGAGCTCTTCGACAAGCCGTTTACGACGTATGTCATGGTGGTCACCAGCCTGGGCCGCGACGATGGCTACTGGCGCAACGGGATCAGCGAGGAACAGAAGCGGGACGAGCAGCGGCAGTTCTACGAGCTGACCAAACATCTGCTGACCCGCTACAAGGGCACCGACAAGACCTTCGTCCTCCAGCACTGGGAGGGCGACTGGATGGTCCGCGGAAACTTCGACGCCAACGCCAAGCCGACCGAATCGGCCTTCCGGAATATGATCGAGTGGCTCAACGCCCGCCAGGCCGGAGTCGATCATGCCCGCCGGGAAGTCACGCCGCAGGGAGTCAGAGTCTATCACGCCACCGAGGTCAATCGCGTCGTTCAGTCGATGCGAGAGGACTTCCCCAACATGGTCACGAAGGTTTTGCCCCACACGCATCTGGACCTGGTGTCCTACTCCGCCTGGGACTCGGCGGTTGAGCACTACGCCGATCCGAACGTTCTTCGCCAGGCCCTCGACTTCATCGCGGCCCACATGCCCGACAGTCCCGACTTTGGCGATCGTAACGTCTATATCGGCGAGTTTGGCATGCCGGAGAGCGGCTATACGCCTGACCAGATCCGCACCGCAGTCCCCAACGCAGTCCGCACCGGCCTGGACTGGGGTTGTCCCTATGTCGTCTACTGGCAGCTCTACTGCAACGAACTGAAGGACCCGAACGCCAAGCCTCCCGTCACGAGCAACGACGCGGTCCGCGGCTTCTGGCTGATCCGTCCCGACGGCACGAAGTCCTGGCTTTGGGACTACTTCCACGATCTGTTTGAAGTCAATTCCCAGCGGCTATAGTCGGATAATTCTTTTCATGCTTCGCCTTCCGGGTGGTAGAATGAAAAGGAGTTGGATGATTACCCGTGGCAGGGAGTGCCGCTGTTGAGACTTGGGACCAGGAGAGAAGTGTCCCTTCATTTGTGATGCAGCCATACGGACGGTGCTGCAACTTCGTGAAAGGGGAGAAGGATGCCGACAGGAAGTGACGCGCGCGTGTCGCTGTGCATGGGGTTGGTGGTCTTAGGGCTGGCTGGCGGAGTTCTCGCAGGACCCACCTCGCCGACGATCAGCGGGTCGACGGCAACGTTCATCGGCGATCAGTCCAACGGGATCGCCAGCGGCGTAGATTTCACTTGTCCGCCGGTCTGGAGGGTCCAGGTCTATAGCCTGACGGACCACATTACGCCTGCGACCGGCGTCTCCGGCATCAAGCTCAGGTATCAGGCCGCCAACGGCTCGAACGGCGACTGGTCCATCTGGGGCGACGGCGACAATGGCGGAGCAGGTGGCTTCGGTGGCGAGATCTATCTCGACTTCATCGAGGTCCCGTACTTCCCGTACTACCTTCCGACGTTCAATATGCGTGGGCCGTCGGTGAATTTCTCCGGCGGCGACTACTCCATCACCACCTCCGGCGCCAACGTCCACGGCGTTAGCGTCAGCAGCCTCGGCGGCAACGGCGGCAACGGCGGTTGGGCCACCGGCGCGCTGGGCGTGGGTCCGGCGTACGGCGGCCATGGCGGCGCGGGCGGGTGGGGCGGTCCGGTTTCGGTCACCAGTGACGGCGACATCACCACCAACGGCACGTCCTCCTACGGCATTTTTGCGGAGAGCCTCGGCGGCAGAGGCGGCAACGGCGGCTGGGCCGGCGGCGCCACTTATGCCGTGGGCGGCAATGGCGGCGCGGGCGGTGGCGGCGGTTCGGTGACCATCCAGAGCAGCAGCCACATCGTCACCAAGGGCGAATCCTCCGACGGAATCGTCGGCCAGAGCATGGGCGGCGGCGGCGGCAACGGCGGGGACGGCGGCGCGATCGCCGGCCAGGGCGGCGGCGCCAGCGGCAGCGGTCCCGGCGGGACCGTGACGATCACCAACAGCGGGACCATCGAGACCGAGAAGACGGATTCGGGCGGCATCTTCGCGCAGAGCGTCGGCGGCTTCACCGGGTCCTCCGGCGGCGGCGGCGGCATCGTCGGCTGGGGCGGCGATGGAAACAGCGCCGGCGACGGCGGCAGCGTTACGATCGAGAACAGCGGCGCCATCACGACGATCGGCGAAAGTTCGGACAGCATTTTCGCCCAGAGCGTCGGCGGCGGCGGCGGCAGCGCCTCCGCTTCCGGCGGCATCGTCGGCCTCGGCGGCACGGGTTCG
>CALMMH010000147.1 GCA_937868145.1 uncultured Phycisphaerales bacterium | reverse complement strand
GTCGTCGCGTTCGGAGAACCGCTACTGGTACAACGGCGTTGAATCGGGCGAACTGGCTCAGTGCGGTGCGATCGCCGGCCATTACGGCGTCCCGACCATCCTGGTCACGGGCGACGAAGCGACCTGCCGGGAGGCGAAGCAGTTCTTCGGATCTGAGTGCGTCACGGTCGCCGTCAAACGCGGGCTCGGCAGGGAAGCTGCGGAGTTGTACCCATTCGACGAGACCCGCCAGGCTCTCTTCGATGGGGCCCGCCGATCCATCGCCGCGATCGGTCGATGCGAGCCGTACAAGCTCTCCCTGCCCGTCCAGGCGAAGAAGGAGTGGCTGGATCCTTCGGATACCAGTCGCCGCATGACCAAGGAGGGCGCCATCGAGGACGTCCTGAAGTTGCTGGACTTCTGAGACTCCGAGGGCGAACCGCAGTCCGCAGGGAAAGGCGGAAATGCGGCCTCAGGTTGCTCGCGAGAAAAAAACAACAGATTTGTCGTCGAATTGCGACGGATTCGACGGCCCCGGCGAGAATACACAGCGAGAACGGTTGATTCCAAGCAAGCGGCCTTTGTGGAGAGCGAGCGGGAGTGGAATCAGAGACAGCGATGGTCCGCGAGGCGCAGGCCGGCAGTGAGTCGGCGTGGCGGCGGTTGTTCGAGTTGCACTTCGACGCCGTCTACCGCTTCTGCCTCGCGCTGGCGGCGGGCCGGCGGGAACTGGCCGAAGAGACGGCGCAGCGGAGTTTCGTCGCCGCAGCCCAGCTGCCGTGAGTACGAAATCGGCGTCGACTCGATAGGCGACAGTCTTGTCTGATCGACGATCAACGTTGCCGCTGCGCGGTTGTGGCATCGACGGCCAGCTCGAGTTCCTCGGGGGGCAGCGACGCGATCTGGCCTCCGAGGAACAGCACATTGCACTTGCCGTCGTGGACGGGCTTGGGCTCGTAGACGAGCACCGTCGTCGAGTCCATGTCGGCGCGAGCGCCCGGGATGTACACGTAATCCACGCCGCACGGGTCGGGACAGCGAAACAGCTTGGAGCTGCCGCAGTAGCTCTCCAGTTCCTTCTGGCTGTCGGGGAACTGTTCGTTGCTGATCGCGTAGGTCTGGAGGCACTGGCCGATCGAGCGGAGGTTCATCTGGCAGGCCAGCACGAGGGACTTGTGCCGCGTGTCGACTATAGCGGTGTTGTACTGTTCGGAGGCCTGGCCCGCCGTCTTGATGACCCAATAGACGCCCGCCGCGACCAGGCCGAAGAAGATCAGGCCGCACAGGAGGTTGATGATCGTGCCGCCGGCAGGGGCGAGTCTCGAGCCCTTCGTGTTGTGGACGAGCATAGCGGAGCCTTTCAACGTCTATTCCTGATTCGGCTCCATTCTACGACTTGCCCGGCGGTCCATCAATCTTCGTTCGCAGTGATGCCGCGAGG
>CALMMH010000146.1 GCA_937868145.1 uncultured Phycisphaerales bacterium | reverse complement strand
TCCAGAGGGAATGGAGAGCCCAAGACGGGGGCGAACGTCCCGTTCAGGGAATTCCAGCTTACGACATACAGGATGTCCTTGCCGCATTCCGCGACGTAGAGGAGCTTTTTCTCGTGATCGTACACGATGCCGGCCAGGTTCGTGGCGCGCTGAACCGACAGAATCGTCCGCTTGGCGAGCGTGACGGCGTTGGTCACCAGGACGAAACCCGAGTTCTCGTAGGTGCTGAAGAGGTAGCCGGTGTCAGAGTCCATGGCGATCCCCACCATGCCGGCCCCGAGGAAGTCGGCGCCGAACTCTGTCTGATAGGTCATCAGACCGTCGCTGCCGATATCGTAGACTTGGATGGGAATCGGCGCGTCGAAGTTGATGATCTTGCCGATCACGTACATGGACTTGGCGCCTGCCGTGCCTGCCGTCGCCAGGGTGAACAGCAGAACGGCGATCGCCAAGGTTCGCAAGGACCGCCGGACCGCGCGGACCCGACCCATGAACGATGTCGTGCGATTGGTTTGTCCCGAGATCGTGTACTGAGTATGCGTCTTCATAATCGAGCCCACCTATACGTTTGCTGTCACAACGTCCCGATATCGTTCACTCACCACCGGCAGCGCAGAAAAACAGCCCGGCGGCAACCCGAAGGTTCGCCTGGGATACGCATCCTGCGGTATTTTGCCGTGGCCCACGAACGGGTCCGGCATCTCCTGGATCTGCTTGTGGAGGGGCCGGGCAAGCCGGCGTCAGGCGAATCCTTTCATCACACCCCTCCATAGCAACATCTGGCATTATAGCATCGCCACAGGGCCTTGTCAATGTTGATTCTCGGACGTTTCGCCTCGCAAGTCCTTTTGTATCCGGTACTTGGCGGTTGCGGCCTGTCTCGACGGTTGTGCCGCCAGCCGATTCTTGCGCCGCGGCGATCCAAGGGACGCCCAATGCCAGGGGCCTGAGTACAAATCCGCCGTGCTCGGCCCATACGTCCGCGAATGTGGTGTTCATGTCAGCTCTGTGGTCCAGGGGTCGCGTCCTTTCCTTGTGCCTGGAATCAGGCCTGAGTTCTCCTGTTTCCTGTGCCACAACCTTCTCTTGCGTTCAGTTATCGGGCTCGCAGGCCCGGCAAACGGACCTTGCGGGCGCTCTTCCAAGGCCGATCCCAATATCGGCGTTCGGATGCTCTCCATTGAGCCGAATCGGCAGGTCCAGTGCCGCGTCGTCGGCGATCCCTGCAGGGAATCGTTATCTTGACAGAAACTTGGGCCGGAACTATAGTGGTGGCCTTGCATCCCGAGCGTGGCGCCGTGGGGCACGACCGAAGGGGATGCGAATGTCTCCGTGAGAGACCTTCTTGCAGCCGCCAACCATGAGTGAGAGGCAAAGTCCAGCACTCGACCCGCACGAATCCGGCCGCGACCGGGCCCAC
>CALMMH010000145.1 GCA_937868145.1 uncultured Phycisphaerales bacterium | reverse complement strand
CATCGATAATCTCAAAGTCTTCCTGGGTCAGGACGCTCTTCTTTGCGACTTCTTCAATCCGGCGGCTGTCCACCTGGGCGTTGGAGATTGTCAACTGCGTCAGGACCAGACCCCCGACAAGGATGGCAAAAAACGTGTATCTTGCTATCATTTCGTTAGCATCCCTTTCAACGAGCCTCCGAGTATTTTATCCAAATTAACGCATTAGACGCCGTTTGTCAAGCGAAATTGGGCTGGGACGGCCACTTACGTCATCTAGGTCCTTGACGGTTGCCTATTCGACGTCGTACACTGTGCCTTCGTTGTAGGCATGTGTTGGAGAAGGGCCCGTGCCTTCAAAGGATTGATCGTGGACTTGATTGGGGAATCCTATGGGGATGGTACAGAAAATGAATTCGACGAACTGCAATTGCGACATGCATAGCCATTTGTTCACCAGTGAGTCGGTGACGACGGGCCATCCCGACAAGGTTGCGGACCGGATCTCGGACGCCGTTCTCGACGCAATGCTCGCTCAGGACCCGGCCAGCCGCGTGGCCTGCGAGACGCTGGTCAAGAACGACACGGTCGTCATCGCCGGCGAGATCACCTCCAACGCCATCGTGAACATCGGCCAGGTGGCCCGCGATGCGATCAAGAGAATCGGTTATGACGATCCCGAGCTGGGTTTCCACTACGACAGTTGCGGCGTGATGGTTTCGGTCAGCCGCCAGAGCCCGGACATCTCCCAGGGCGTTACCGAAGGCGAAGGTCTCCACAAGGAGATGGGCGCCGGCGACCAGGGCCTGATGTTCGGCTACGCCTGCCGGGAAACGCCGGAGCTGATGCCGATGCCGATCCTGTTGGCGCACAAGCTGACCAGTCGCCTGGAGAAGGTGCGTCAGACCCAAAAGCTCCCCTGGGTGCGGCCCGACGGCAAGAGCCAGGTCACCGTTCAGTACGAGAACGGAAAGCCCCAGCGGATTCACACCGTCCTGGTTTCCACGCAGCACGCGCCGGACATCAAGTACCGGGATCTCCGAAATCAGATCATCGAGAACGTGATCCTGCCTGTGATGCCGGCCAAGCTGCTCGACAAAGACACCAAGTTCCACGTCAATCCGACCGGCAAGTTCGTGATGGGCGGCCCGAAGGCCGATTGCGGCCTGACCGGACGCAAGATCATCGTGGACACCTACGGCGGTCGCGGCCGTCACGGCGGCGGCGCCTTCAGCGGCAAGGACCCCTCCAAGGTCGATCGCACGGCCTGCTACATGGCCCGCTACGTCGCCAAGAACATCGTGGCCGCCGGCTTGGCCGACTGCTGCGAGGTCCAGGTCTCCTACGCCATCGGCCTGGCCGAGCCGATCTCCGTGTTCGTGAACACCGAGGGCACCGCCAAGATCAGCGAGGTGCGTCTGAGCCAGATCGTCTGTGAGCTGTTCCCGCTGACGCCCAAGGGCATGATCAAGCACCTGGATCTGCTGCGTCCGATCTTCGAGGAAACCGCGTTTGGCGGGCACTTCGGCCGCAACCTCCCGAACTTCACCTGGGAGAAGACCGACATGGTCGACGCCCTGCGCAAGGCTGCGGGAGTGTGACGACGTAGAAGCGCATTAGAAAAGCCCGGCCAAAGCCGGGCTTTTTTTTGACCTTATTGACCTTATTGACCTTATTGACCTCGTTGACCCCATTGACTCCGTTGTCAACGAGGTCAATAAGGTCAACGAGGTCCTCTTGAGATTCCGATCCGGGGGCTGCTTTCACATCATCGCGGCTGATACGTGATCACCAGCTTGGCCGCATGGGCGGCGTTGCCGTTGTAGGCCCAGATCTTCCGATCGCTGCCTGTGTAGGAATTGGTCCAGTAGACCAGGACCATCGCATTGTCCGACTTCCACCCGGTTCGATCGACGACTTCCTGAACGACGCCGGTGATGTTCGGGCTCTCATACCAGGTGCTGGCCGTCCAAGGCGCGTCGGCGCCCCAGGCCCAGGGCACGGAGGTTCCGGTCTTTGTCAGTTGGGAGATCTTTCTCCAACTGAAGTCTTCCGTGTTGTCGGCGGCTTCGGCGTACAGCACGCCGTCCAGTTGGCCGGTCAGACCGCTCGAACAGGAACGGATCTTCAGCGTCGCGCTCTTGATCAGGGCGCCCTGGGGAACCTTGACGCCGCGGAATCGCATCCCTGCGGCGTATTGTCCCACCAGCAGGATGGATTCATCCGTCGATTGCTGCATGCCCCACTTGACGCAGTAGGCGTCGTCCAGGCCGTCCGCGACCTGGTACTCGACGGTGATCTCCCGGACGATCGTGATCGCCACGGTGGAGGTGTTCGACTGGCCGCCGAAGGGGGCGGTCCCGCCGTCGTGGGCGTAGAAGGTGAAGCTGTCGTCGCCGACCCAGCCGGGATCGGGACGGTAAACGACCTTGTCGGTCGGATTGGTCAACTTCGCGGGGACCGCGGTGATCGGCGTGCCGGCCGCGGATTCCAACTGGCCGTGCTGAGGCAGGGATGCGATCGTGTAGCTCAGGGCTCCGGGCGGGTTCGGTCGGCCGTCGTCGATCGCTTGCAGCGTGATGGTCACGGTCGTATTGATTCCGCCGCTGGCCTGCTGGTTACTGGTGACCGGCGGACCGGCCTGGATCGATTTCAGCGTGAAGGTTCCGGTCCCCGAGACCTGCTTGACCACAATAAGGGCCTCTGCGTCGGAGGTTGGAGTGTACTGGAGAATCTCATCGGCGCCCGTGTTGGCGTTGGTGCTCGACCGCAGGATCACAGGCGTGCCCGTATTGCTGGGGACGGAACTGTATAGATAGAGATCGAAATCCGCACCGGTCGGAACGTCCAGGGAGAAGTCGACGTCCACGTTCTTCTTGAGGCTCATCGTTCTGGCCCACACCCGTTTGGCCGTAGCGGCGTCGCCCAACTCGGCGCTGGCCGTCGAGCCGGCCGCGTAGGTTTGGCAGATCGCCTCCACCGCGGCGTCCGGGTTGATCAGGCCGTACCCTTCGTGCTGGTCTTTTCCCGCCGGGAACCCTTCGGGGCCCGCGGCGGCGCGGCTGAGCGTGGGGTTGAACTGGTTGTTCTCTCGCGAGGCGTTGGTCTCGCTGGCGGTGGCGCACAGAAGCATCTTGACGTAGCGAGGCTGGTCGCTGGATCCGAATTTCCACGGAATCCCCATCGTCTGCATGGCGTCGATGACGAGGGCCGCGCAGCCGGAGACGAACGGAGCCGCGAAGGACGTGCCTATGCCGAGGGCGTAGTCGTTGGGCTCCTTGTCCACGCCCATGGCGTCCGACGTACCGCTTTCGGCCGCCAGCAAACCGGTGTAGTAGTAGGAGCCGCCGGGGGCGATCATGTCCGGCTTGTAGTCTTCGCCGACGTTCGTTCGCGGCATGCTGAACCCGTACGTCGAGTATTCGGTCAGGGCGTTCTCGTCGTTCGAGGCGCCGACGGTGATCGCCATCGCGGCCCGGGCCGGGTCCGCCATCGTGCGATACATCTCGAAATCGTCGTTGGCGCCGTTGCCGGCCGCGGCCACCACGACGATGCCGTTGTTCACCATCGTGTTGACCTTGTCGCGAATCGACGTGTTCTGACTGGGGATCCCCAGAATCGAGTATCCAATGCTGATGTTGACGATCTGGATGTTCTTCTCCCGGCTCTTGGTGACGATCTGGTCGAGGCCTCTGGCCATGTCGGTGGAGTTGGAGGTTCCCGTCCGGTCGAAGACCTTGACGGCGGCCCACTTGCAGCCCGGGGCCACGCCGCTGAATTTGTTGAAGGTGTCGCCGGGACCCGGATAGGGGTTCACCGAGGTCACGATCGTGACGTTCTCCACAGGCATCCTGGTGTCGTAGTCCAGAAGCACCGTCGCGTAGACGCTGTTGCTGGAACCCGTGAATGAATTGGTCAACACCGCGGGCGAGGAACTCCTAACATAAGTCCCGACTTCGGTTGTCGTGTCCATGCCGTCGGTTCCTCGCGTCCAGCGATAGTGGTCCAGGATGCAGACCTGGCCGGTCCACCAAGCGGTCGACTTCATCGTGACGGCGCGGGAGGGCAGATTGATGGTGTCTGTGACGTGGCCCCAGGTCGGGTACGAAGAATCCGCGTAGGTATAGGTGAAACGGAGTTCACCGTCGTTGGCGCCGCCGGCGATTCCCGTTCCCGTGGCGATGCTTGCGACGAGCGTGTCGTGGCCGTCGTAATCGACCGGCGTCGGCTCACCGTCCTCCGTGAAGTCGATCCAGTAGACGTTGCGTCCCTGGAGGTCGGCGTGGGTGGCGTCGACGCCGCCGCCGAGGAAGCCGATGGTCGTACTCGGATCGCCCCGCAGGCCGTTGGCAAGACCCGCGAACCCCGCCTTCCAGATGGGGCGAACCCGGGCGACCTGGGTGGCCGTGTCCGTGCAATACCGGAGCTGTTGAGCCCCCTCCACATGGACGAGGGCCGGTCCCATCACCGAGGGAAGCAGGCCGATGTTCCGGCGTGAGAAATAGCCGTTCCAGCCATACGACACGGCTTCATAGACGTACGTGATCTGGCCGCCCAACTGGAGAAAGCTGTCGATCTGCTGCTGCGTGATGGGCTCGTCGAAGATGAGCTCCACCTCCACCATTTCCTCCTGGGCGATGGACAGGCCGCCCTTGCTGTCGGCGTCCTGCTCCAACTCGTCGTTGATGCGGTTGCCGTCGAGGTCCGTCGAATAATCTTGACTGATTACCGGCGTCACCAGCGGCGTCGTCGGCGGCGTCGGCCTTCCGATCGGCGTCGCCGCGACGGCCAGAGACGTCCAGACCAAGAATACGACGGGCAGGCCGATCCTGGGGGCTTGTCCCGAAAAAGTGTTCAGACGGGGTCCGTGTTGACGGGGTTGTGCTGCCATCTCCCTTCCTTTCAAAGTTGCGCACACCAGTGTAGTTGATTCTCGCAGGGATTGCCCGCCGCACGATGTCCGGCGCGGGGTCTCAGGCTCATCTCGCTGCAAAACGCACCTGAACCATCAAATAGTCGCTCACATCCAACCTTGCGACAACATTCTAAGGTCCCGATAACCGCAAGTCAAGCGCAAATCCTCATCCGTAGAGGGTGATTGATTCCAGGGGGGACGGGGTAAGCGGGGAATGGGGGCTGCCTGCTCGTCGGAACCCTGTCGTCCCGACCCTGCGGGTTTTCGCGCATCAGTACTGATTTGCCCTTTTTTTGGGTGTGGGTTTTTGCTAGACTCTGCCGATGTTAAGACAGGGGAAGTGTGAAGGTTGAAGGTTGATTCTTGATGTTGGATTGAGAGGTAAGACAAGGTCGTTGCCCTTGCTCAATCAACAATCAACCATCTCACTTCACACATTTCCTTCACGGAAAGGATGCCATGAGCTTGGAGGATATCGGGTCCCGGACGCGCAACGGGACCCCCAGCGCGATCGCTTGCGTTGGGGTTTCCCATGTCGCGGTGGCCGGCCCCGTGGCCCATCCCGCGGCC
>CALMMH010000144.1 GCA_937868145.1 uncultured Phycisphaerales bacterium | reverse complement strand
GCCGCAGGCTGGGTGTGTTGATCGCAGCCCATCCCATTGACGTCGCCTGCATCGGCATCGGCGAGAACGGCCATCTGGCCTTCAACGACCCGCCGGCCGATTTCGAAACAGAGGAGGCATACATCACCGTGCAGCTCGACGAGCGATGCCGCAAGCAGCAGCTCGGCGAAGGCTGGTTCTCCCGGCTGGAGGAGGTCCCCTCGCAGGCCATTTCCATGAGCATGCGTCAGATTCTCAAAAGCAAGCAGCTCATCGTCACGGTGCCGGACCTGCGGAAGGCCCGCGCCGTGAAGGAGGCACTGGAAGGCCCCGTGACGCCTCAGTGTCCCGCGTCGATCCTCCAACAGCACGAGAACTGCTCGATCTTCCTCGACGAGCTCGCCGCGTCGATGCTGACGAATGCGCAACAGTAACTCGGAAAGCGTCCGCTCGATGGAACAGACTCGCGACTCCGGAAAAGGTGAAGACGAAGAGACCGCCGGCGACACCTCTTCCTGTATTCTGCCCGGCTTGGTCGATCTCCAGGTCAACGGCTACAAGGGAGTGGATTTCTCCGACGGCGATCTGACCGAGGAGAGTTTCGCCCAAGCCTGCCGGGATCTGCTCACCGCGGGCGCCACGGCGTTCCTGCCGACCCTGATCACCAGTCCCGCCGAGATCTACCGGCGGAATCTGCCGCTGATCGCCAAGGCGCTCGACACGGAGGAATTTCGCGGCCGCGTGCTCGGCATCCACCTGGAGGGTCCCTTCCTCTCGCGGAAGGACGGAGCCCGCGGCGCACACACCGCCGAATGGGTCCGCGACCCGGACCCGGCTTATCTTGATGAGTTGATCCGTCTGGCCGAGGGCAAGATTCGGCTCCTGACGATCGCCGCCGATCAGAAAGGGGCCGAGGAATTGTCGCGTCACGCCACCAGCCGGGGCGTCGCCGTCGCGCTCGGTCACCACTTGGCCAATGAAGCGGATTTGGCGAGACTGGTCGCCGTAGGCGCAAAAGCCCTCACGCATCTGGGCAACGCGCTGCCGGCCCTGCTGCCCAGGCACGAGAACCCCATCTGGGCGGGCCTGGCGAACGACCGTCTCGACGCGACGATCATCACCGACGGGCATCACCTGCCCCCCTCGATTCTCAAAACCATTCTGCGGGCCAAAGGGCCTGACCATTGCATCGTTATCAGCGACGCCTCGCCGCTGGCCGGCCTGCCTGCGAGCGAGTACTGGTCGATGGGAGCCCGCGTCCGCCTGGAGGCCAACGGCAGACTCTACAACCCGGCCACCGGCTTCATGGCCGGATCGTCCGCGACCATTCTCGACTGCGCCAACCACCTCGTGTCGCTGGATTTGGCGGGACTGAGTGAACTCGGCTCGATGTTCTTCTACAACCCGTTGCGACTGATCGGCATCGCTCCCAAGCACGTCGCGGCCTCCAGAAACATCCGATTCGACGTCAAGCATCGGCGAATCTTCCAGGAAACATCCACTATGTGACATCGCAAATCGATCATCCCATTTGAAGAGGGCCTTGAATGAGCAGTCTGATCCTGCAAATCCTGTGTGCAACCTGCCTGACCTCCGGCAGCGGACAATCCGATCTGAAGTTGTGGTATGATTCGCCGGCCGCAGACTGGACGCAAGCCCTGCCCATCGGCAACGGCCGGCTCGGAGCGATGGTCTTCGGCGGCACAACTGAGGACCGCTATCAGCTCAATGAGGATTCCCTCTGGTGCGGCGGTCCTCACGACTACGCCCACGACGGCGCCGCTCAGTACCTGCCGCAGATCCGCCGGTTGCTCTTCGAGGGCAAACAGAACGAGGCGCAGGAGCTGGCGATGGAGCATTTCATGTCCGTGCCGCTCGGACAGATGCCCTATCAGCCGTTCGGCGATCTGGTGCTGACCTTCCCGGGCCACGAGAAGGCGGAAGCCTACCGCCGGGAACTCGATCTCGACACGGCCACCACCACCACGACTTATCGCGTCAATGGCGTCACCTACACCCGCCAGGCGATCGCGAGTTGGCCGGACCAGGTGATCATCGTGCGAATCGGCTGCGACCACCCGGGAGCCATCAACTTCACCGCGACGTTGACCAGCCCCAACCAGGACGTGCAGACCCAGGCCTGCGACGGCGACACGCTGGCCATCCGCGGGCGGGTGCGTGACTACAAAGCCCGCGGCGACTATGGGATCATCCCCGGCGTGGTGCGATTCGAAGGCCGCTGCCGGGTCGTCGTCAACGGCGGCCAAGCCACTGTCGACGACAAGCAGATCACCGTGGAGAACGCGGGGGCCGCGACGCTGATCCTGGCTTTGGCCACGAGCGTGAAGAACTACAACGATGTCTCGGCCGACCCCGCGACCGCCTGCATCGCCACGCTCAAGAGAGTTGCGAACAAACCGCCACGCCAGGTGCGGGACGCGCACGTCGCCGATCATCAGGCGTTGTTCCGGCGAGTAACCCTCGATCTGGGACCCGCGACGGAACCGAACCTGCCCACCGACCAGCGGGTGCTGAAATACGCCCAGAGAGAGGACCCGCAGTTGGCGGCCCTCTTCTTCCAGTACGGCCGCTACCTGATGATCGCCTGTTCGCGTCAAGGCGGCCAGCCGGCCAACCTGCAGGGACTCTGGAACGACAGCGTCAATCCGCCGTGGGACAGCAAGTACACCTGCAACATCAACACGGAGATGAACTACTGGCTCACCGAGCCGACCAACCTGAGCGAGTGCGGCCGGCCGCTGTTCGACGCCTTGGCCGACCTCGGACGGACCGGCCAGTCCGTCGCCCAGAAGCACTACAATGCCCCCGGCTGGGTCGTGCACCACAACTTCGATCTCTGGCGAGGGGCCGCCCCGATCAACGCCTCCAACCACGGCATCTGGCCGACCGGCGGCGCGTGGATGTGCCAGCACCTCTGGTGGCACTACCTCTATACGGGCGACAAGACCTTCCTGGCCGAGCGGGCTTATCCCCTGATGAAAACCGCCGCGGAGTTCTTCACCATCTACCTCGTGGAGGACCCGCGAAACGACGAGCACTGGCTCGTCAGCGGGCCGAGCAACAGTCCCGAAATCGGCGGCCTGGTCATGGGTCCCACGATGGACCACCAGATCATCCGCGATCTCTTCGCCAACACAGCCACGGCGGCCCGCGCGCTGGGCGTCGACCAGGAATTCGCCAAGAAGCTCGACGAGATGCGGGCTCGGATCGCGCCCAACCTGATCGGCCAGCACGGCCAACTCCAGGAATGGCTGGAGGACAAGGACGACCCGAAGAACGACCATCGGCACGTGTCGCATCTCTGGGGTCTGTTCCCCGGCGAAGAAATCACGCCCGAGACGCCGGAGCTGTTCAACGCCGCCAAGCTATCGCTCCTCTTTCGTGGCGACGGCGGCACCGGTTGGAGCCGCGCGTGGAAGATCAACTTCTGGGCCCGCCTCTTGGACGGAAACCATGCCCACCTTATGCTCAAGAACCTGCTGACGCTGACGTCCTCCCCCTTGACGGACTACAAAGGCGGCGGCGTGTATCCCAACCTCTTCGACGCCCATCCGCCCTTCCAGATCGACGGCAACTTCGGGG
>CALMMH010000143.1 GCA_937868145.1 uncultured Phycisphaerales bacterium | reverse complement strand
CTTACCGGCTCTTGTCCGCGCCAGCCTACTCGAAAGCGACCCGCTTGGCAAGGCGGTTTGATGAACTGTCCATGCCGTCCACCTCGTCCCCGCTGTCCAGGCGTCCGTGCTTCCCTCGCGGATTTGTGGCACGGCGTTGACAGGGGGGGCTCTTGCCGGTAGCCTATGGAGCTTCAATCGGTTTGGTTAAGGGTTTGCGACATGAAGGTTTCCATCAATTGGCTTCGCGATTACGTGGATATCGATCTTTCGGCCGAGAAGGTGGCCGAGATCCTGATGAACCTGGGTTTGCCCTGCGAGGGGATCGAGCACCTCGCAGATGACGCGGTGATCGACGTCGAGGTGACGAGCAACCGCGGCGATTGCCTCAGCCACATCGGGATCGCCCGGGAACTGGCCGCCGCGACGGGCAAGGAGCTTCGGTTGCCGGAGATCCGTCTGGAGGAGACGGGTCGTCCCGCATCGGATTTTGTCCAGGTGGAGATTCGCGATCCCAAGGCCTGCGGACGATACACCGCCCGGATCATCGAAGGCGTCAAGATCGGTCCGTCGCCGGAGTGGGTGCGAAAGCGGCTCGAAGCCGTCGGGATGCGAAGCGTCAACAACGTCGTCGACGCGACGAACTACGCGATGATGGAGACCGGCCAACCGCCGCACGCGTTCGACTACGCGACTATCGAAGGCGGCAAGATCATCGTGAGGAAGGCCGCGTCGGGCGAGCAGATCGTCAGCATCGATGGAACCCAGTGCGAGCTGGCGTCTGAGATGCTCGTGATCGCCGACGCCAAGCGGCCGGTGGCCCTGGCCGGCGTCATGGGCGGATTGAAGACCGAAGTGACCGACGCGACCACGACGATCCTCCTGGAAGAGGCGTTCTTCGACCCGGTCAGCATTCGCACGGCCTCGCGGCGGCTTTCGCTGCCTTCGGAGGCTTCGTACCGGTTCGAGCGGATCGTCGACATCGAGCGGATCGACTGGGCGTCGCAGCGGACGGCCCAGCTCATCGTCCAGTTCGCCGGCGGTCGGGTGGCCCAAGGCGTGGTGGACGCCTATCCGGGCAAGCCTCAGCCCCGGCAAGTCTCCATGCGGCTGTCCCGTCTCAACAAGCTGCTGGGATTCGAAGTGCCACAGGATGCGGCGATGAAGATCCTGGCGGCGCTGAAGTTCGAGCCTCGCCTGCAAGACGGCTCCATCGTCTGTGTTTCGCCCACGTGGCGGAGCGATATCCAGCGAGAGGTGGATCTGATCGAGGAAGTCGCCCGCGTCTACGGGTACGACAAAATCTCGACTCGCCGACGGATCCAGATCGAGGCCAAGCCCGCCGACGCGAGACAGAAGCTGTCCGAGGCCGTCGGCTCGTTCCTCAACGGCTGCGGCTACTACGAGACGGTGAACGTGACCTTCGTGGATCGGGCCGTCGCGGATCTCTTTGCGCCCGAAGACGCGGCGCACCTGGGTGTCCGCGACGTCACTCGCAAGACCGGCAATCTGCTGCGGCAGACTCTGCTGGGCTCGCTGCTGGGCGTTCTCAAGACGAATGTGAACGCCAAGAACCTGCCGTGCCGCATCTATGAGATGTCCGACACGTTCGTGCCGTCCGGCGTCAAGGATTCGTTGCCGAAGGAGCGGATGAAGGTGACGCTGGTGACCGACGAGGATTTCCGGAAGCTGCACGGCGCGGTGGAGGGGTTGATCCAGAGCGTCAGCCGCACGGCGGACGTGCGGTTCGAGCCTGCGGAGTTCCTGTGGTCGCAGGTGGGCGCCCGCATCCTGGTCAACGGCAAGGAGATCGGCCAGGCGGGCGTGTTCTCGGACGCCGTTCGGGAGAGGTTCGATTTCAAGGATCTCACTCCGTGCGGGGCCGAAGTGGATTTCGAGGAGCTGATGGTTCTCAAGAGCGGACCGATCAAGATCCGGCCCATTCCCCGCTTCCCGGCCATCGACCGCGACCTGTCCATCCTCGTGCCGGAGCAGACGGCCTGGGTTCAGATCGCGCAGGCGGTCCAGAGCGTCTCGCCTGAGGAGTTGGAGGAAGTCCGGTTCGTCGACATCTATCGCGGCAAGGGAATCACGCCGGGCAAGAAGAGCGTTACGCTTTCGCTTCGCTTCCGCGACGACTTCGGCACGCTCACGCATGCGACCGTGGACGGTTATCAGACGACCATCGTCGAAAGCCTGGGCAAAGCGGTCGGCGCCGAACTGCGGACGCAGTGAGCCTCGCGAGTTTTTCACACGGGGAGGATTCCGGTTTTTGTCGAAAACTTCGCGCACCGGTGCGACGAGACCCTCGTATTTTCTACAGACAAAACGCATTCCTCGCCGATAACAAAAAGGACGGAATGCCGCTTGTCGGCGT
>CALMMH010000142.1 GCA_937868145.1 uncultured Phycisphaerales bacterium | reverse complement strand
CGCAGCTCCAAACGCAACAATATGCTGGCCGGCATTTGCCTCCAGCCGGGGGCCTGGGACAGAACGCAGGGCGAACTCGACGACGTGTTCATCAGCGACGTCGCGATGACGAACGTGACGACGCCGTTCCACTTCATGATGAAGCGGGGCAACACCGCCGGCCGGATCACGGTCACGCGGGCATCCGTCGTTGGCGCCTACCGTGCGGCCTGCTCGATCGAGAGCTGGGCCGACGCCCCCTTCAAGGACGTGACCTTCCGGGACGTGGACATCGAGTTCGAAGGCGGCGGCGATCCCAACACGGCTCCTCGCGAGGTCAAGGCTCCCGGCGTGGACGCCCGACCGCTGCCCGCCTGGGGTCTCTACGCCCGCAACGTCGAGCGGCTCACGTTCGAGGACGTCCGCCTGACCTGCGCCAAGCCCGACGGCCGGCCGGTGATGATCTGTGAGGACGTGAATGATCTGACGCTCGATACGGTTCGATTCCCTCTTTACGAGGGAGTGCCGAACCCCCTGGTGCTGGAGGATGTCAAGCGAGTCCGTCACGACGAAACGTCCACGCCGGATTGAGACGCGGTTCAGCACAGCGCAAGAAGAACGGCCCTTCCGATGACTTTGAAGGGCCGTTTGTGAAGTGGCACTCTTCACTTCGGCAATTGGGCGATGTTCGCATTACCACAACTGCGGAAGATTCGGCTATTTTGCGATTCCGATCGGGCTGAAGATCACGTAGAACGCCAGGGTGATGATCACGATGATGATGCCGGCCACCAGCGCGCCTTTGGACGATGTGAGGTTCAGGTTCGACTGCTTCTTGAACTCAATTGGCTTGGGCAGCGGCCGGATCATCGTGATAATCCACATAACCGCCAGGCACAGGCCGAAGCAGATCGCCATGCGGTTGAGGAACTGGATTTCCGGGCCGATCCGATAGCGTCCGGCCAGGTACATGCCGCCGTAGGCCACGATGTTGGTCAGCAGGCCGACCACACCGGCTATCGGCGGGGCGGTGCGCACGAGCAGCCCGAATACGAACACCGCCAGAATACCCGGCGAGATCAGTCCCTGGCTCTCCTGGATGATCGTGAAGATGCTGTTGCTGATCTTCGGATCGCCAAGCTGAGGAGCCAGCAGGACGGCCACGACCGTGAATACGAGCACGGAGGCCCGGCCCAGCAAGACGACCGTCTTCTGACCGGCGTTCGGGCTGATGTATTTTTTGTAGATGTCCATGGTGAAGATGGTGGACGCCGCGTTGAGCATGGCCGCCAGCGAGCTGACGACCGCCCCGAGCAGGGCGGCCAGCACGAAGCCTACCAGGCCGGTTCCCTGAGGGAGCACGCTGCTGAGCAGTTGTCCCAGGGCTGTGTCGTACTTGTAGGCGATGAACTTCTCGTTCTTGACGCCGGTGTCGGCGGCTTTGGCGGCATCCGTCACCTTCTGATTGTATGCAGCCACCTCGGCAGCCAGTTGCGGATAAACCTGCGCCCACGCCTCGTCGGCGGCGGTAAAGATGGTGTACGGCTGGACCTCGGTGGCGGCGAAGGCATCCTGTTGAAGCGGCAGCACGTACGGGTTCTGTGCCAACGCGGCTCTCATCGATGCGTCCTTCGGGTACACGGCGAGCATGAACTTGCCGGCCGGCCAGGCGGCAACCTGTTCGGCCGTCGGCGCCTGCACGACTTCGACCTGTTGCGAGTCGGGATTGGCCTTGAGGTACTTGGCGATCACGGAGGCATTGTCGATGACCGCCTGGTTCTGCATGTCGCCCGCGAACAGGTTGAACGCGATGATGCCCGGCACGACGATCACGAACGGGATCACCAGCTTCATGGCGGCCGCGAACATGATGCCCTTCTGGCCCTGGGCCAGCGACTCCGAGCCCAGCGTTCGCTGCGTGATGTACTGGTTCAGGCCCCAATAATAGAAGTTGGGGATCCAGAGGCCCAGCAGCAGGGCGGTCCACGGCAGGATGCTGTCGGTGCTCGGCAGGAACATGTTCATGCGGACCCGGTTCAAGTCCATGAACCGGTCCATCGCCCCCGTTTCCGGCCCGAAAGCCTTCTGACTCACCGCTCCGGTCCCGACGTCCTGAATGAAAGTCAGAGGCTCCGTTGCCAGTCCCAGCTTCTGGAAGGCGAAGTACATGATGACGCCGCCGCCGACGATCAGGGCGCTTCCCTGGATCAGGTCGGCCCAGGCGCAGGCTTTCAAGCCGCCGGCCGTGACGTACACCATGGCGATCAGGCCGATCACCAGCGAGGCGGTCCAGATCGGCACGGTGTATCCCTGATCGCCCATCTTGGCCGCCATCGTGCTGATCGTCAGGGCCCCGGAGTAAGTCACCGAGGCCAGCAGCAGCATGTAGATGAAGAGCGTCGCGATCGCCATGATCGTGCGAGCCGTCCCGTTGTAGCGATACTCGAGGAACTCGGGCATTGTGTAGATGCCCGCCCGCAGGAAGTAGGGCAAGAATGCGAATGCCACGACCACGAGCGTAATGGCCGCCATCCACTCATAGCTGGCGATGGCCAGGCCGACATGACTGGCCGCATTGCCGCTCATGCCTACGAACTGCTCGGACGAGATGTTGGCTGCGATCAGGGAAAAGCCGATCAGCCACCACCGGAGTCCTCGTCCCGCGAGGAAGTAGTCCTCCCCGGTCTGCTCCCGCCGGCTCTTCATCAGACCGGTTGTGACGACCGCCACAACGAAGACGATGAACACCGCGATATCAAGGAAGTTGAACACCATAGCCGACCCTTTCCTTGCATGGCTTTCCAATCGTTGAGTGAGTGACGTACGGCGCGGTATTATATCGGGTCCAGTTGGGGCTGCAACAAAATCCTTTGCCCGGCGAGTACTCACGGGGCGCTTCGAAAGCAATTGGCGGGCAATGATCTTGCCAGAGGTGGTTGCAGCGAACATAATTGCGACCATTCACATTGGATCATGTTAGGATGCAGAACTATGGAAATCTCGCGAAGACAGTTGTTGAGGGCCTCGGTTCTGGTTGGGACAGCGGGGTCGGGGATTGTCCCGGCGGGGGAGCGGCGCGCGACGGGCGTGACGCGGTTTGCCGTCCGCCGCAGGCAGTTGAAGTTGACGCACACGTGGACCATCGCGCGCAACTCCAGCGACGTCAAGGACAATGTCTTCGTCCGCATCGAGCGGGACGGCGTGGTCGGTTGGGGCGAAGCGGCGCCGAACGTCCGCTACGGCCAGAGCGCCGAACAGACGATGGCCGTGCTGGAGAAGGCCCGCAAGATCGTCGAAGCCGGCGACTGGCTGCAATATGTGGATCTGAGAGAGCGATGGGAACGGGAGCTTCCCGAGGACTCCTGCGCCCGCGCCTCGCTCGACATGGCGATCCTGGACTGGGTGGGCGGAAGACTCGACTCGCCGCTTTATCGATTGCTCGGGTTGGATCCGGGCAAAGCCCCCGTTACAACCTTCTCCATCGGGATCGACAGTCCCGAGGTCATTCGGCAGAAGGTCGAAGAGGCGAAGGACTTCCCCGTGCTCAAGATCAAGGTCGGGAAGGACAACGATGCCGAGATCCTGGCCGCCGTGCGTGATGCGACGGACAAGCCGCTCCGCGTGGACGCCAACGAGGGTTGGCGCGACAAACAGCAGGCGTTGGAGAAGATCCAGTGGCTCGCCGGTCTGGGCGTCGAGCTGATCGAGCAGCCGCTGCCGGCGGCGATGATCGAGGAGACCGCCTGGCTTCGGGAGCGGGTGGAGATCCCGATCCTTGCCGATGAGGCGGTCAAGACGGCCGGCGATATCCCCCGCCTGGCGGGGGCTTACGACGGGATCAACATCAAGCTCATGAAATCCGGCGGCCTCCAGGAGGCGATTCGGATGATCCATGTGGCCCGGGCTTTGGGGATGAAGATCATGCTGGGCTGCATGATCGAGAGTTCCGTCGGGATCTCCGCCGCGGCGCATCTGAGTCCCCTGGTGGACTACGCCGACCTCGATGGGAACCTGCTGATCTCCAATGATCCGTTCGTCGGCGTCGGCGTGGAGCGAGGCCGGTTGATTCTCAACGATCGTCCGGGGCTTGGCGTCCGCGAACGAGGAGATGCTTCCTGATCTCCCGAGCGGTGCAATCCATTCCTTTCTGATCGCTTCATCCGAACGTATGCTCTGTCCGGTCCTGAACCCCGACAGGGTCTTGCCTATCGATTTGTGCCTGGCAGCCATTCCCGCAGTCGAACGAATTGAACCATCCGACGATTCCCACCCTATTAGTGGTAGCCAGAGGTCGTGGACGAAAACCGCGACCCCGGGGGTTAGGAAGGATTGGGTATGGGCGTGAAGCTGTACAGAGAACCTCGGTTGAAGCAACCCATTATGATCTGCGGATGGTCCGGCATCGGGAAAGTCGGATTGGTCGCCATCAACACGATGCGTCGGCTGGCGAAAGCCGAGGCGTTCGGTGAGATTGAGCCGGATGGTTTCTTCGAGCCCTCGCAGGCGATGATCGTCAACGGGCTGATTGAGGACATGCGATTCCCGTCGACCCGGTTCTACGGGTTTCATGGCCAGGACAACGACGTGGTCTTCCTGGTCGGCGAGCAGCAACCCGCGGATCCGGAGAAAACATATGAAATGGCCGAGATGGTCCTCGACGTCGCCGATGCGTTGGGCTGCCGGCGGATTTACACGGCCGGCGCCGGTGTGACGACGATTCACCACACCAATAGGTCCAAGGTATGGGCCGTGACGAACAGCCCGGACCTGATTCCGGAGATCCGGGAGTTCAAGAACACCATCCTGATGTCGGAGATCGGAGACCGGGAGGGCGAAGGCTCCATCACCGGTCTCAACGGCCTGCTTTTGGGGGTGGCCCGGAGCCGGGATGTGGAGGCTGTCTGCCTGATGGGAGAGGTTCCGTACTATCTGCAAGGAGCGCCCTGGCCCTATCCGAAGGCCTCGATCTCGGTGCTCGAAGTTCTTGGCGAGGTCCTCCATGTGCCACTGGATTTGCGGGACCTGCAGGAGACCGCCGCCAAAGTGGAGTCGAACATCGACCATGTGCTGGAGTCGCTGGCCACCGCGGATGAACTGCCCGACCAGGTTCGGGAGGAAATGGAGAGTCTCCGGCATCCGCAGCACGCCAACATGGGCCCGATCACGGAAGCGGAACAGAAAGACATACTGGAGCACATTGATGAACTCTTTAAAGACGATCCCGACAAGGAAACCTGAGATCTTCCGCTTCTCGTCGCAACCGCGGCTGGAGAAGCCCTCGCTGATTGTCGGTTGGATGAAAGACATCGGGGATGTCAGTCGGGGCGTGGCGGACTTCCTGGCCGGTGCGGCGGGGGGACGCAGCTTCTGCCAGATCGAGCCGGCGGATTTCTTTGCCGTCGGCGGGGTGACGGTCGAAAGCAATATCGCCACATTTCCGCAGAGCCGGTTCTTCCATGATGACCGCAGCAACGTGCTGCTGCTGCGGTCCGATGAACCCCAGTCCCGTCGGTATGAGTTCCTCAACGCGGTGCTCGATCTGGCGGAGCACTACAAGGTCGAGTCCCTGTATACGGTCGACGGCATCGCGTCGATGATCGCCCACACGTCCGAACGCCGGGTGTTTGGGGTCTTCAACAGCGCCGAGATTCAGAAGAAGCTGAAGTGGCATCTGCCCATCGGCCTGAGCTGGCAAGGGCCGCCGCACATGAGCACCTATCTTTTGTGGCTGGCCAGACAACGTCAGTTGCCGGCGGCGGGACTCTGGGTGGAGGTGCCGTTCTATCTCTCCGGTTATCAGGATGCCCAGGCCGTCAGGGCGGCCGCTTCGCTGTTGGGCCATGTCATTGGTTGGGACTACGATACCGACGAGCTGGATCGATGTGTGGCCCGGCAGGAAGAGACGCTCGCCGAACTGCGAGAAGAAGACCTCGAGATCGACGCCAGGATTCAGGCCCTGGAGCAGGGCAAGTCGTTGGATAGTGATGAGCAAGTGGAGTTGATGGAGGCAATTGAGGGAGCATTGAAGAGACCGGAGTAACGGATGGACTTGGGGGGAGCAGGAGTCGTCGTTCATGTCGGACCACATGGTGTTTCAAGATTGTTCGGACGGGCAAAAAGAGGCCATCAAGTCGTACTGGCGGCAGAAGGTCCCGCGAATCGAGAAACTCCTGAGCCGGTTTCCTGAGGATCAGCGGGAGTTGCGTCTGACGGCGACGCACAAACCTAAACGCTGTGACTTGCGTGCGGTGTTGCTTTTGCCCACCGGTTCGCTGGTCGCCGAGGCGTCTTCCGCGACGGACCGCGAGGCAATTGACGCTGTTGTCGACAAACTGGTTGGGGAGGTTCGCCGGCACAAGGATTTGATCCGGCGGGAGCATTTGTACAACAGAAAGCAGCGTCGGCAGGAGTTGTTCCGGCATGTGGAAGCCCAGCTGCCGCCGGCCAGGCAGGTCCTGGACAAGAAGGCTTTCTTCGAATTGCTGAGCCCTCTGATGGGCCGGCTGTGGGACCATGCGCATCACGAGTTGGCCATTGCCGAACTGCAGGGCCGGATCGGACGCGAGCAAGTGGTCGTCAATGATTTGCTCGACGAGGTCATCCTACGGGCCTGGTCGCGGCTGGAACATCGGGACGACAGGGAGCCCCTGGAAGTTTGGCTGACGAAACTTCTGCATGCGGTGCTCGATAAGCAGATTGCAGCGGTGCGGGAAGCGGTGCCCTTGGAAGAACCGGCGGATGTGGATGAATCCGGCCGCGAGATGCCTGTCGCACCCGTTCCGGAGGACGCGCCCGTATGGGAATTGCCTATGGTGGTGACGCTCGAGGATATTCTACCCAATCATGAGGCGGGCGAGCCCTGGGAGCAGTTGGCCGCGATCGACCAGATGAAATGGGTCCTGACGCAATTGAGCGAGCTGTCCGCCGATCAGCGAAGGGGCTTCACATTGCACGTGCTGGACGGTTGGGAGCCGGACGAGGTTGCCATGATTCAGGGACGCTCAGTCGATGAAGTCCGAACGGATATCGAAGCGGTCCAACAAATGCTGCGAAGCCGCTTGAACAGCCTGTCTGAGATGTATCCATCCGGATCGCCGTCAGCGCGTCATACGGAATGACAAGCCCGTCGCAGGGAAACCTTCATGGGGGCATTCGGCCTTGGGATGTTATTCTGTATCTCCTTTTGAATTCGGCACTTACATTTTGTGCGCCTTCGCGGTTGTGTCGTCAAGAGGCCGTCAGAAGCTTCGAAACCCCCTGGCCCGGCGGGCCTCCTTGGGCCTCGTGATGGAAAATCATCGAAAAATGCCTTGCCACGGCCGATTGATCTCCATAGAATACGGGTTTCATTGTGGTCTGGATTTACGATCTCGGGAGATTAACCGTGAAAACGAAGTTGCTGGATGCAGTTGAGAGCAAGAGTTTGAAGAAGGAAATTCCTCACTTTGAGGTGGGCGATACGGTGGATGTGCACTGCCGCATCCAGGAAGGCGACAAGACCCGGACGCAGATTTTCACCGGCACGGTCATCGCCCGCAAGGGTCGCGGCGTCACGGAGAGCTTCATCGTCCGGCGGATTGTCGCCAACGAGGGCGTCGAGCGGCAGTTCCCGGTCCATTCGCCCAACGTGCTGAACATCGTGCCCTCCCGTAGCGGCAAGACCCGCCGGGCCAAGCTGTATTTCCTCCGCCAGCGGACGGGCAAGGCCGTCAAGCTCTCGCAGAGGCACAGCGAGCACACCACGAGCAAGTAATTGATGATTTGCGATTTGTGATTGATGATTGGGATTGCGGCTTGTTGTATGCCGTGTCCAGATTGTCGATGGCAAATCATAGATCGTAGATTGAAACGGGGGCGCTGCCGACATTCGATCGGGAGCGCCTCGCGTTGTTTTCTGTGTCGCGGGTTCCAGGGGAGCGAGATGATCCTGTTCCGACGCAGACTGCTGAACGACAGAGCCCGGCTGGGCCGGTGGGGGGAGAGATACTGCGAACGATACCTCCGCAACAAGGGTCTGCGAACGCTGGCCCGCAACTACTCCTGCAAGGTCGGCGAACTGGATTTGGTCATGGTGGACGCCGACCGCACGCTGGTCTTCGTGGAAGTCCGTTCCCGCGCCGATGAGCGGTTCGGACCGGCCGAGGCGACGGTCACCTCGGTCAAACGAGCCCGCGTGGCCCGGGCCGCCCGCCATTTCCTGGCTGTCCACCAGGTCGAGGACCGCCCCCTTCGCTTCGACGTGGTCGCGCTGATCCTCGGCCGCAGCGGCCCGCCCCAGATCCGCCATTACGAACGCGCCTTCGTGCCATAAAAGGCTTTGCCTTCACGATCGTGGCCCAGGGTGGTATGATTGCCTATGGACGTATGGTGTCCGAGGAGTCCAATGATGCGGGGTCATCTTCCGAAAACCCTGGTGATTGCGGTCGCCGTCGGTCTGCTTGTCTGTCTGGGCTGTGATGACACCGGAGTCGGTGAGGCCGGCGACAAGTCGCTGCAGAACTCGCCAAGCTTCGATTCGCGGGCGATCGTCGTGCTTGGGTACCTGGACCATCGGCAAGGACTGGTCGCCACGGCCAAGTGGCCGCGAGTGGCATTTGCCATCGGAGACGGCACGCTGCTGTTGACCGCTGCCCATTGCGTGGTCGATTTCGAGGGCTCCTCCAAACAGGCCGTATCGACGGATATCGTGGTGGTCAGCCCCTACTATGGCGACGTCTTCGATTTCGACATTGTAGCGATCGACAAGCAGGCGGACGTTGCGATTCTGCGAGCTCCGTGGCGCTGCCATCCGGCTTTTGCCCTCGCGACGGAACAGGAACTCGTCGCGGCCAGGAACCTTCTCATCGCAGGACGCCCGCAGAGTGGCGGCCGCATATCTGAGGAACTCCGAACCGAGCTTCTGCCTGTATCCGGCGTGGATGAAAGCGCTCCCAGCCGAGCCATCAACCTTGACGGCACGCGCCTGGTTGCCCCGGGTTGGAGTGGTTCAGCGATGCTCCTGCCCGGGACGAATCGAGTTGCCGGAGTGCTCAGCCAATTGGGCTACCGTTCCGTTGAGCGGGGATGGTTCTTCCATTCCTCGAAATCGACAGCCATGGGGTGCAGCATTCGCCCGATCTTCTCTCTCTTGCGGCAGCACGGTCTGGAGACCGCGGCGCTCGGGCGACCCGCCGATTTCGAGCCGATCGCCGACAGCGAACGTGCCTTTTCCGTCGCGATGACTTACTTCCAGGGTCTCTTTGAGAATGACCCTGCCAAGTACATGGCGGCTGCCCAGGAGTTGACGCGCCTGCGGCCCCGCTCGGTTCAGGCACATCTGTTGGTCGCCATTGCGGCAATGGCTGTGAAAGAGAACCCGCAAACCCCGACGGCGGAGCAGTTCGACCTCGCGGAATCGAGCTACAGGAGGGCGCTGGAAGTCGATCCGAACCACGCGCACACCCGCGCGAGCTACAGTAGTCTCCTCCTTGCGCGAGGACGCAACGCCGAGGCTCTGGTCCAGTGTGACGGCGCGTTGGCTACAGATCCGAACAACCGTTTGGCCCTGTCCAACCGCATGATGCTGATTCCTTCCGCTGAACGCAAGGCCACCGCTGAACGGCTTGTCGTAATAGACCCCAACAATCCACTCTACTGGTTTCACTATGGCGCTGCCTTGCTGAGCCTGGGGGAAATGGACGCGGCTCTGAACGCTGCCCAGAGAGCGGTCGATCTCGATCCCAATGGACTGTTTTACGGCGGGCTGGCGGACGTGTTTGTGGGCCTCGGACGCATGGACGAAGCCGAATCGTGCTACGAGCGAATGACCGAGCGATGCTGCTGCGAGCTGTGTTGGTATCGATATGCGGGATTCCTGGCAGAGCACCGCGAAGGACGCTATGCGGAATCTCTGGAAGCTTTGAAGAGGGTGCAGGCGAAAGTCTCTTCCGGCAGGGTTCCGCAGAGAGACATCGATAGGCTCAGGCTGCAACTTTTGGAAAAGACCTCGCCTGAGGAGGCGGAAGCCTTCGGACGGCAGTTGCTCCAGGCCGATCCGAACGACGCCCGGTGTTGGTGGCGCCTGGCGGGAATCCTCAGAACGCTGGCGAAGTACCCGGAGGCGGTGGACGCTGCTGAAAGGGCCGTGCAACTCGATCCGAACGCTCCCTACCAGCCTCGGCTGGCGAGTTGTCTGGCGAAGGCCGGCCGGCTAAAGGAGGCCGAGGACACCTATGACGCAATACTGCGCTTTCACCCCGACCGCGGGAGATACTGGTGCTGGTATGCGGAGTTTCTGTTGGACTACTTCCCCGGCCGCGGGAACGAGGTCCGCCTCGCTCTGGAGAAGGCGGAATCCACGGAAGACAAACGCTGGGCTGCGCCATCTGACGAGGTCCGGCAACTGCGAAAGAGACTTGATGCGATAGGTACGATGAATGACGCTGATTGACACCCATTGTCATCTGACGTTCGAGCCGCTGTCGGCGGATGTGCCGGGGGTGGTGGAGCGGAGCCGGGCGGCTGGGGTTGATGGCTGGATCACCATCGGGACGCTCCTGGAGGACAGCCGTCGGGCCGTCGAGTTGGCGGGGCGGTATGAGAATATGTACGCGGCGGTGGGGATTCACCCACACGACGCCCAGAACGCGGATTCGCGGGCTCTGGAGGAGTTGAAGGAGGTGGCCCGGCGGGAGAAGGTCGTCGCGATCGGCGAGACCGGCCTGGACTTCCACTATAACTTCTCCAAGCAGCCGGACCAGAAACGCGCGTTTGCGGCCCATCTTGACATCGCCCGTGAACTGAATCTGCCTGTGGTGATTCACTCCCGCAACGCGTTCGACGAGACGATGGAGATTCTCGATCGCTCCGGCGGGGGACTTCGAATCGTCTTTCACTGTTTCAGCGGTTCGGCCGAGCAGGCCCGGCTGGTCTTGGACAAAGGCTACTTCGTTTCGTTCACGGGCGTGATCACGTTCAAGAACGCCGAATCGACCCGTGAAGCGGCCCGCGTTGTCCCTCTCGACCGGATGATGATCGAGACCGATTGCCCGTACATGTCCCCGGAACCGGTTCGCAGCCAAAAGCCCAACGAGCCTGCTCTAATGGTCCACACGTCCAACTTCCTGGCCCAACTCAAGGGCGTCAGTCCCGAAGATTTGGCCCAGGCAACCACGCAAACCGCGGTCGAATTCTTTCGCCTCACGGGGTTTCAGACCTCCTCGATTCCCTGACTTCCCCATGTCCCATAGAGGCGTGGTTTCGAGCTTGTGAGCGAGTATGTCTCGTATAGCCAGCTGTCTAAAAACTCGAAAATGCTGTTTTTCAGTGCGAAAAACGCACTTATATTGTCACGATTTGACTTTTCATTGCGCCAGCCCCTATATCTATAGTTAAGCCTCTGAATGATATCGCTGGGGCCGGAGTCTTTCCTCTGGTGGGCCCTGTTGCGAGTGGAGGATTTCCGCTCAAGTCGCTGTAGAGAAGGATTTGCGTAATATTCTATGTCAGGGGTGTACGACCACGCTGCGATCAGCCGGGTGCAGCAGGCAAACGATATCGTTGATGTCATTGGTGAACACGTCAGCCTGAAAAGGAAGGGACGTGAATGGTTGGGGTTGTGTCCATTTCACGAGGACCACAAGCCCAGCATGTACGTCAACCCGGACAAACAGATCTACAAGTGCTTTGCCTGCGGGGCAGGCGGCGATGTCCTCAAGTTCGTGCAGATGCGCGAAGGACTGACGTTCCCCCAGGCCATCGAGCGGTTGGCGGAGCGCGCCGGCATTCAATTGCAGCCGGTCCGACGGATGATGCAGCAGGACCCTGGACAAGCGGACCAGGGCGACCCGAACGTGTTGGCCAAGGCCAACAGGTGGGCCATGCAGTTTTTTCAGGAGTGCCTGAACGAGCCGGAAAAAGGCAAACAGGCTCGGGACTATCTGGCTGAGCGAAAGATTTCCGCCGAGAGCATCAAGGTTTGGCGGCTGGGATTGGCCCCGAATGCATCGGATGCCTTGGCCAGGGCCGCGGCGGCCAAGAGAGCATCCCTGCACGTCCTGCAGCAGGCCGGCCTGATCGCCGGGCCCAACCAGGACAAATTCGTCAATCGGCTGATGTTCACCATCACCGACGCCACGGGCAGAGTGATCGCCTTCGGCGGACGGACGTTGAACGGGATGGGCGCCAAGTATGTAAACTCGCCGACAACGCCGTTGTTCGACAAGAGCAACACGCTCTACGGTTTGGAGCAGGCCCGTCACGAGATTGTCAGGACGGGCACGGCTGTCATCGTCGAGGGATATACCGATGTGATTATGGCCCATCAAGTGGGCTGCACGAATTTCGTGGCGACGCTGGGGACGAGTTTTACGGCCGGGCATGGCCGAATCCTTCGCCGGTACGCGAAAAAGGTCGTGCTGCTGTTCGATAGTGACACGGCCGGCATGGCGGCTGCGAATCGGGCATTGGAGGTCTGTCTGTCACAGCACCTGGACATCAAGTTGGCTTTTGTCCCCCAGGGCAAGGACCCCTGCGATTTCGCCATTCTGGCCGGCAAGGAAGGGCTTGACCGAGTGATCGAGCAGGCGATCGACGTCTTGCAGTTCAAATGGAACAAGCTGACGGAGACTTTTGCCTCCGGCGACACGCTGGCCGGACGCAAGGCCGCCTTGGATGAATTCCTTCAGGCGATCGCCATCGGGGCAGCCTCGCAGACACTGCCGGTAGCCGAGAGCGGCGCGTTCGTTCATCGGATTGCCAAGATCATTGGGCTGGGTCCGAAGGATCTCTATGCTGAATTGGAGCGACGAAAGCAACGGGTGCCCACGTCCTCCGCGAGCCAGGTTCGGCGGGCGGATGGTTCGGAGGCCGTCGATTGGGGGCAGGGGCTACCCGCGGCCGCTCAAAGGGAGGTCCTGGAGGTGCTCCTCAATGAGCCGGATTTGTTTCAGGCCGTCGAGCAGGAGATCACGCAGGACCTGTTCGATGTGCCGATCCTGAATCGGATTGCCTCGATTCTATTGGAGGTGCTCCGGTCTACGGACGATTTTACGATCAATCGGGTGCTGGCGCACACGGAGTCGCAGGAATTGGCTCAGGGCATCGTCGAGTTGCAACAGGTCGGCGAGGGCAAGGGGAATTACCATCCTCGCCTGGTGGCAGCCCTCGGGATTCTGCGTCGGCAAAAACAGGGGACGATCCAAGATGTTCGGACCCAAAAGGCCGGCCCACAAGGGAGCGAGAGGGAAATCGCTTCGGGGCGTCCCAGCCGGCAGAATCCGCACAGCATCGGCCTGACGTAGGGCCAAGGTGCGATAACCCCCCGCGTCATGAACAATTGCGCAAAGGGGGTCGTACAACAGGTGAATCCAGAAAACACGCAGGGATACGGGAATTCTTGGCTTCACAAGGGTGGTTGGCGATGACTTTTGCAGTTTCACTTTAGTGGAGTCGGTATTGTGGCGAAAAAAGGAATGAGGTCGAAGAAGGCAAAGGATATGACGCAGACGGAAGTCCAAAGTACGTCCGATACACCTGCTGTGAAGCCCGAGGCGCAGGACCCTGAGTTGCTGATCAAGACGTTGGTCGCGAAAGGCAAGAAGAAGGGGTTCCTGACCTACGAGGAGATCAACGAGGCACTGCCCGATGACGCGGTCAGCGCTAAGCGTCTCGAGAAGCTCATGAGCACGCTGGACGAGGTGGGCATCGCGCTGGTGGATGAGAATGATGCCGAAGCCCAGAGCGCCGGCAAGATGGACGAGGACTTCGAAGAAGACGCCGAGCCTGCAGAAGAGGAAGAAGAAGTCAACCTGGAGGAGGAGCCGGAGGAAGACGAGACGCTCGAAAAGGAATTCATCGAGGGCGAAGTCTCCCACCGGATCGACGATCCCATCCGTATGTATCTGACCCAGATG
>CALMMH010000141.1 GCA_937868145.1 uncultured Phycisphaerales bacterium | reverse complement strand
CGGCGTCACGGATGTAGTCGTAGTGTATGCCGGTTGCGGTATTCGTGACCGCTCCATCCTGCACGGCCAGCGAGGGCGTGACGAGTTCGATGCCTTCGCTTCCGCCGAGGTTGCGGGAGTACTGCTTGTCCACCGCGTTGTTCCAGTGCTCGTGGACGCCGAGACTGGCCAGACGCGTCCCGGTGCTGCCGGGATCGTAGAAGCTGCCCGAGGGCGGATTGCCCGCCTGGGCTGCCTCGTGGAGGTAATTGTCCACGCCTTGGCCGGAGCAGTTGTTGTTCAGCAGCGGTTCATTCCGCAGGAAATCCACCACGACCGAATCGATGGCAATGGAGTCCTGCGACGCAAACACGCTGGCTGTCCAATTGTTGCCAAAGGAGCTGAAGCGGAGCACCCTGGTGATCGCGTTGTCGGAACCATAGAGACCATCCACCAGGAACAGCAGCGTCTTGCCGCCGAGTTGCGGGTGGCCAATGAGATCGACAATAGGATTGTAGGAGCCCATGGGATTATTGCGAAGACCGAAGTTGTGCAGGGGAAAGGGCGTCCAGCCACCGTTCCACACCATATAATTGGCATTCGTCCGCCAATAGATAGAGCCAAACCAGTTCTTGCCGCTTGCGGTAAAACCGTACATGCTATGCCCCGAGAGCGGGGCCATGTTGATCAGATATTTGGCTTCGGTCACGCAGGTTGGCAGATAGGCCGTGGCATTGTTCGCGGTGCTCACGCTCGGATTGGCGAAGTGGACGGGAGAAGCGGGGTCATAGACCGCACCGATCCGGCCGTTGACCGTGGTATTGGCCACGAACCTCACGTTCTGGAAATTCGGGTCCGCATCGCCGTGGATCCGGTTGTAGAGCGGATCGGCAATGGCCCGCGAGGCATCATAAATGGTGACGTCTGATCCGGAAACATGCACGTTGTCGAAGAGTTGGGCAAGGAGGGAATGAATCATCTGCGGGCTTGGCATGCGGCCGTTGCCGCCGCCGGTGTCATAAGCGGGGCCGTATCCCTCCGCGTTCAGGTTGATCTTGATTGCGATTTTTTCGCCCGGCTGATAGCCGACGTCGCCGGCGCCGTGAGTGCGATTGAAATAGCGGAAGATCGCGTCCCAGGCGGCTGCATCATCCTCCTCTCCGGCCAGAGTCCGCAGGGTACGCGAGACCATGTTGTCCACCGCCTGCGGATCCAGATTCCGGTCTTCCCACCAGAATCCGGTCACGCCGTCCCACGTCGTCGCGCTGGGATCGTGCACCCATACAACCCGGCCCGGATAGATGCCTTTGCCGACGCCGATCGGGCTGTTGGGCGGATCGATCGGAACGAAATCCGCAACCGCTTCGACGTCTGCGGTGATGCTGATCGCCCCCCAGAGGGCTGCCACCGCCACCGCCGCGAAGAGTCCGGCGGCCACGTAGCGGGCTCGGCCCGCCAGACGCCTGGCCTTGCGGTACGCCAAGGTCGACACGATGATGCCGGTCAGCCACACCATGAAACCCGAGGCCAGGGGAAAGACCGCCCGCTGGCATGGATAGGCAGCCCGCGAGGGCTTGGGGATCACACGTATCAGGAACCACAACAGCGACGCCAGCCCCACGAAGGGCAGCATCCAGGATGCCCAGCGGTGTTCCCTTTCTCGTTCGATGCGACGCCCGGTTTTCGGGCAGATCCTCTCCGCATGCTCATCATCTCGCCACAACATGACTAAACCCTCCAAAAGTAGCGATCACCATAAAGCTGTGCCGACGCGGTGTTCCCGATCACACCGACCGGAAGTGCGACTGCGCCGGCAACAACCTATAGGAGGCAAATTTGCGCCTTATATGACCACGGCAATTGATTGACTTTCACTTCGCCTTGACGTCGTAGCAGAACAAGACATCCTGATCGCGGATGTACAGCTTGCCGTTGGCGATGACCGGGTGCGCCCAGGCAGGCAGACGCGTGCGGTCCGGCTGTTCAAAACGACCCCGCTCGACGTATTGCTTCGGGTTCGGCTCAATCAGGAGCACGACGCCGTCCTCCATACGGTAGTACAGCCGGCCGTCCGCCAGGGCCAGCGAACCTTTCGCGCGACGACCCACGGTGGCTCGCTGGTCCCACAGAACCTTGCCTGTTTTGAAGTCGAGACAGACGAGGGCGCCGCCCTCATTGCCGCCGCTGGCGCCGTAGAGGCAGCCATCTAAGAGGATCATGCCGCCATGGTGGTTCTGCATGTCCGTGGTGGCATAGACTTCCTCGGCCTTGACAGACCCATCCGCATCCTTGCTCAGCTTGACCAACCCGCAGCCTGCGCCGTAGGCGGAGGAGGCGAACACCATCCCATCCTGGTACAGTGCCGTCGAACAGTTGAGACCCATGCGGTTGGCGGGTTTGTCATACCGCCAGAGGAACTTGCCGTCAGATGCCGCGACTCCGATCAGCGCCCTTGCTGTCATTTGCACATACTGACGCTGACCTTCGAAGTCGATCGCTATGACCGAGGCGTAAGCCGCTCCGCCACCACCGCCGAAGCCGCCGGGACCCCCTCGACCGCCGCCAAAGCCGCCTTGACCGCCTTGGCCACCGCCGGGAAGACCACCAAAGCCGCCGGAGCCGGCTCCTGAACCGCTGGCCATCGGGTTTGTCATGCCTCCCTCAAATCCCTGATCCGGCTGCCAGACGTTGCCGCTCGAATCCGTGAACGCCGCAGCCGAACCGGCCTTGATCCGGACGGTCGTTGCGCCAGAGGCCGCACTCTCTGCCTGCGGAAGGATTTCGATCGCCTTGATCGCCGGGTTTTCGACCTTGGGCGTGAAGACAATTCGGAATTCTCCATTGGTGACTTCCACGGGCACGGTCTCGATATAGGCGCGGTTGGGACCGCCGGCCTTGACCCAAACGTCAAAGTCCTTGACTTCCTTCCCCTGGACATTGAGGGAGAAAACACGCTGGCCGGGGGCGGTAATGCCTTGGTACGTCTCCGCAAAGTAGAGCTTCGCGAGATACTTGCCGTTGGGGATCTTGCAGGAGAAAGCGGTCATCGAAAAATGCTCGCTCGAAAACAAGCCCGGATCCTTGGTTCCGGTGATCCCCGCAGCCGAACCCGCGCCGGCTCCACCGGGACCGCCTCGACCACCGCCGGCGCTACCCGGACCACCGACGTCCCCTCGACCACCGCCAGAGCCGGCGGGGGCTCCAGAAGCGCCGGCCGGGCTGTCGGGCATCTTGGCCTTCCAGATCGTCTCGCCGGTCAGCTTGTTCAGGGCCACCAGGATCGCATCGGCTCCGCCGGGGGTGACGATGACCTTGTCGCCATCGACGAGCGGCGATTCGCGGTAGCTCCACATGGGCATGCTCCCGCCAAAATCCTCTGTCAGACTGCGCTGCCAGACGACCTTGCCGTCTTGGGCCTGCAGACAGGCCACGACGCCGCCCATGCCCTCGACGTAAAGGCGCCCGCCGTCGACGGCCGGCGTGCATCCCGGCCCCTCCTTCGATTGCGATGGTCGCTGGGCAAAGGCCGGGCCGATGCGGGTCACCCAGATTTCGCTGCCGTCCTTCTCGAACAGGGCCCAGACGACTTCGTCGCCGCCGCGATGGCTCATGCCGTAAATCCGTCCGCCAACGACGGCCGGAGCGCTGTCGCCTCCGCCGAGTTTGTCGATTCTCCAGGCGAGAGGGGGGCCATCTTGGGGCCATTGCTGGAGGAGCCCTGTGTCCGCGGACTTGCCGTCGCGGTTGGGTCCCTGCCATTGCGGCCAATCCGCCGCCCAAGCACTTGCAGTGAACAAACAGGAGCCGGCGACAGTCAACGCCAGCCAACGACAGGATCGATTCAACGATGTTCTCATAAGACTCCTCTGCATTCTCGTTATTCGGTTCTATCTGTTCTCTTGTGGCTAATTGGCCGGCAAGATGATCGTGCCTGCATCGTAATAGATATCCTCCGTGAGAGAGGTGTCGTTAGGATCCTCGACGTGATCAGCGTCAGGATCGTACCAGGCAGCCACGGAGTTGCCGGCTGGTCGGTTCTTGGAAGCCTCGTCGGCGTCCGCGTACACTCTGGCCTCGATTCGGTCATAGCCTTCCTGGGACTGTGCGTCGATCGCGCGTAGCTCCAAGACATACACACCCACCTGAGTAAGGCTGGCCGTGGTGGCAGGCTTGGAGTCGTCGGCAAATTCGACGAGAGAGCCCTCTGGCGAAGAGAGGACAGACCAGCGGATACTGGTGACGTCGTTGGCGTCGTCTGCCACAGAACCATTCAAGACCACGGTGGTTTCGCCGGTCTTGAGCCAGGTGAGGACACTGCTGCCTGCATCGACCCTGGGCGCGGAAGTCGTCAACTCCACGCAGGCCAGGTTGCCTGCCGTACTGCGGACATAGATCTTCCCGTTGGCCAGGACGGGCACGGTACGGCACTCGCCACTGAGGATCTGGGCTCTGACAGCAGGCACGTAGCCTTCAGGCGACGCCTTGGCAATACTCAGCTCTCCCCTCTCGCTCAGGACGATCAGGTTGCCATCCGCCAGGGTGACACAGGCACGGCCGAAGCCTCCTTTGTTCCAGATCACGTTGCCAGTGCTGAATTCCACACAGGTCAGGTTCTGCCCACTGTCGTTGGGGCCATACAGGTATCCCTGCCAGAGCACGGCCGTGTTGTAGCAGGTCTGCATATTCCTCTGTTGCCAGACCTGGGCGACTTGGCCGCCGGACGCCCGGAGCAGGGCGGAGCCTTTGTTATAGCCCGACGAGACAAACAGCTCATTGCCATCCACGACCGGGTCGGCAATGTTCCCCGGAAGCCCGTTGACCCAAGGATACTCCCACACAACACTGCCGGTCAGGGGCTCGACGGCCGCAAAGGTCCTGTATCCCATCAAGACCAGGAGTTGCTGACCGTTGTCATCCAGCGGCACCGGCGTGGAGTATCCCGATACGTCCGTGCCGGTCGTCCAGGCCAATGTTCCATCGTTGGCGTGTAGGGCCAAACCGTGCTTGCCCACGTTGTAGATCACCAAGTCCCCATAGGGATAGGGAGACCCCGCAAAGGACCATGTCGGCGCGCGGACGCCGTACCTGGCGACCAGATCGACCTGCCAGAGGACCGCCCCGGTCTGGGCATCGAAGCAGTAAGCCAAGCCCTGCTTGCTCAGGGTGTACACCTTGTCACCCGTTACGGTCGGTGTCGTGGTGGTGCCGCCCTCGTAGAGGTTGGCCCCCAAGGCCGCCGGGTAGGAGTAGCTCCAGATGAGGGCGCCGTTGACCGCATCCAGGCAGTAGACCACGTCGCAGGCCGTCGTGGCCCTGTCGACAGAGATTCGGCTGTTGCCCATCGTGTAGAGCCGCCCGGCCGCCACCGCGACTGTGGAGGATCCCACGCCCACCGCCGTGGTCCATCGAACCTTCATCGCACAATTGGCCCAGTCCTCTCCCCAATGTCGCTCTGAAGAGATGCCGTTGTGCTGGGGGCCGCGGAAGATCGGCCAGTCGCTCGCCGTCACACGGACAGGCATCAGAGCCACCATCAGGACCAGAAAAGAAATTGTCGTCAGTCTATAGGTCCGGGTTGGCATATACAAACTCCTGTATCAGTGGTTACCAGGCCGTAAAACAGCCGCTCTCATCCCAGAGCCGCGAGCCCCGATAGATCTTCATGTCTTTCATATGTTTCCAGGAGACAGACCCATCCAGGCACCCGACGTGACCGCCGACCGCGCCGATCTGCTCGGAGGAAACCCCTTCCATGCTCGTGTTGGTCGAATCTCTGCCCTCCAGGATCGCGCCGCTGGGTCCGTGCGGGGCAAAGGTCTTCATCTCGCCCGTGGACCAGGCGTTGAGTTCAGTCACTACCGGCATAGAGCCGCGATCGAACGATCTCCGGGGCGACACCCATTCGCTGGTCGCCGGCCCCACCAGGGGCCAGGGCGTGCCTTTGTGGCCTCCCAGGTAGTTGTAGCCGAGGACATAGCCGTAATCCTGACCCTCGAAGACGTAGTACCACCCGCCCGGCTGGTTGAAGGGCTCCCGAAGCCAGGGGCAGGAAAGGCACCGTTCATCTCCGATGATTCTCACCAACGCGGTGCGCATGGCTCTTGAGAGGATGGGGGTGTGCTCATCCTGCGGATTGTTGGCATCGGATAGACCCGAAGGAAGGGTCTCGCGAAAGTCGCTGGCATAGGCCTGGATGCCGACGATGAACTGCCGGATGTTCCCCATGCAGGCGACCCGCCTGGCCTTCTCCCGAGCCCTGCCCAGCACAGGCACCATGACCGCCATTAGGATGGCGATCACCGCGATGACCACGAGCAGCTCGATCAGGGTGAAGGCTGGCGCAAAGCAGCAAGATCGCATGTCGGACCTCCTGTGGCCTTGTCTTCTTCGTGGTCGTAAGACCCCGTCCTTCATGTCGGCTACCCTTCGTCGCATGGCTGTTGAATTGCCTCTTTGGGAATCACTGGGCGACCTTGACACACTTGAGCTGGCTTTGGTCTCGGATCAGGAGCTTGCCATCGGAAAGCGCCAACGGCGCCCAGTTCTGGGTTGAACCTCCAACTCTTGAAGCTAGAGGATCATTTGCTGCTCCTGTTCCTCCTTCTCCGAGGACCTCTGCTGATGCAAGTGGCTTGAATCCAGAGGGATCGGGCTCTATGAGATACAGAGTCTTCCTGCCGTCGGTGGCGAGAAGCAGACCGTCGACGAGAATCATGCTGCCTTTATTGAACTGGGGGGAACGTTTCGTCTTCCACAGGATCTTGCCATCCATGCTCATGCACGTCAGACCGTCATTGCGGTTATTGGTTCCGTACTGAGCATAGAAGTACCCATTGTGGAGCACCGGCGGTTTTGTCTGATCGCCAAATTCCTCGGTGGTAAAGAGTTCTGTTGCGCCGTAGCTGCCGTCGGCCTTCTTTTCGACCTTCAGCATCGTGACGCCGAGTTCATATCCGCCTACGACGAGTACCTTGTTGTCACCGGCATCAACGGCGCTCGGCACCGAAATGTGACACCGCCACTTGTCGTACTTCCAGAGAATGTTCCCTGTTAGGGGTTCTATTCCAACGATATTCCCCAAAGCATCTGCCAGTTCTGGATGTCCGATACGGTTCGTAGACGAAGTGACCATTACAACATGGTCTTTTCCGTCTATCTTCACCACTGCCGGACTGACATATGTCTCATTTCCAAGATTGGGCGTCTTCCAGGCGATATTGCCTGTGAGTTTATCATAGGCAACCACACCCGCTTCAGGAGCTTGGGATGCGATGATCAGCAAATCACCGTAGACTAGAGGACACTGAGTAATGGCCCATATCGGAATTCGACCGCCGCCGAAATCCTTCCAAACGTTCTTATTCCAGACGGGCTTGTGTGTGTCGATATCTATGCAGTAGAGATCGCCGTAGGCGCCGCACGAATAGACGTGATTGCCGTCCACGGCCGGTACGCTTCGCGAGCCGGGAAACATGACGCGTCCGGGAGCGTCATAGGCAAAACTCCACAGCTCGTTGCCCTTGGAGAGGTCGAAACACCGCAGCTTATCCCCCACCTTGTCATCCCGGTCGAGCAAGTACACCTTGCCGTCCTTGACAACAGGTCCACCATAACCGATACCGACAGCAACAGTCCAGAGCACCTCCGGCCCCTTTTCAGGCCAAGAGCGCAAGAGTCCTGTCTCCGGCGACGTCGAGTTTCTGGCCGGGCCGAGATATTGCGGCCAATCGGCAGCCAGACTGCTGCAAGCCACCCCCAGCGCAACAGCCGCGGTCATCACTGCTCTCGCTTTCATTTCTCACTCCTTCTTCGTATGGCTGTGGCTATTTCTGTGCGTCCGAGTCCTTGCGGGCAACCATCGGGACGCCGTCTTCAACCACATCGGCGACCCAAATCTCGTGATGCCACCCTCCAAATACCCGCTCGATGACCATACGGCTCATATCGGGAGCCGACCAACCGCACCAGGCGAATGAACCATCGAATATCCGGGTCGCCTGTTTGGTGTCCAGGTCATAGATCCAGAGCCCTCCCTGCCAATAACATCCAATAGCCAACCGTTTCCCGTCAGCCGACCAGCAGATGACTGATGCCCCGTTTCTGCCAAGCCCCGACCAGGATGCCGCCACGGATCCATCGGTCAGATCCACGATCTTGAATGCGCCGGTTTCCTTTTCGATGAATGCGATGAATTTCTCATCGGGTGAAACCACGGGAAACTGGGTCTCGCATGCGAACACTTTCCTCGGATTCGCGTTGTTGGGATCCGTCGATATGGAATACACCATCTTGTCCAGACGGCTGTGGTAGTAAAGCCGCTTTGAATCGCCCGACCAGTTGGGCCAAGCCCCCTTGGCCAGAAACCGCGGACGCTCCGTGCCGTCGGTTCGGATCATCCAAACCTCTTCCGGTTCCCACCGCTGAGATTGTCCCTCACCCGGCGATGTCAAGTCTTGCATGGACAAGAACTGCCGGTCACGAACGTAGAGAATGTACTGTCCGTCGGGAGACCACGCCGGGTCTTTGCCGGGCACGGTCAACAGCCGGGTCTTGCCTGTGCCGAAATGAAGAATCTCAATGCCGCTGGCGCCAAGCACGCCTCTGCTGTAGGCCAATTGCATGCCGTCCGGCGAGAAGCTCGGATGAAAACCTTCAGCCACGACACGCTTGGCCCGCTCGGCAAGCTGATGGTATTGCATGGCCGCGGCGTGCATGCTCTCGAAGGCCTTCCCCACCGGCGGTTTGTCCTGAGGATACCACGACCCTCTCGACCACAGACTGTCGGAAACGTACTTGGCGGCCAGACTGTCGAAATGCATCGGGTTCATCAGGCCGGACTCGCGGATATTGTCGTATTCTGCCTGGGCCTTGTCGTATTGGCCCAATGCCAGCAACACGCAGAACAGGTCGAAATGGTATGCCGGGTCGCGGGGCTGCGTCTGCAAACAGGTCTGCACGTCGGCAAGCGCATCATCGTACTTGCCCATCCGTATGAGAGTCCGGTGACGCTGGTCATGGAGATCCGCCAAACGGCTGTCGTGCGGCGAGGTCAAATCGATCGCGCGGTTGTGGTCTGCAACAGCCTTGTTGAGCAGTTGGCCGTCGTTTTGCGTCTGCGCCAGTTCACGCCGTGCGATGGCGCGAAGTGAATAACCCGCCGGATTCTTCGGCTGGCTGCCGATCATGATGGATGCCTCTGTCTCCATATCACGGTATTCGCCGAGTGCGAAACAGGTCAGGGCGCGGGCCCGATGGGCATCGTAGTTCGCCGGATCCAGTTGCAGGGCTTCATCCAGCCATCGGAGAGTCCCGTCGACCGTTTGTGCCACGACGGCGCGGAGCAAATAGGCCTGGGTCGTTCTCGGCAGCAGTTGTTCCCCATGCTGCAGGTGAACCTCCGCTTTGTCTTTCATGTGAGGATCCCGGGCGGCAGACTCCAGATAGATCCGCGCAAGGAGAAAATGAGCGTTGGCGGCGATTTCGGACCGCTCGTTCAGCAGTTTGTACAACTGTTCGACGCTGGCGTCGGGATTCTGCAGTTCCAGCAAGATACGCGCATTCAAAAGTCCGGCTTCCGGGCCGACGAACCGGCTGGAGAGAACGGGTCGAACTTCAGCCAACGCCCGTTCATAGTCGCCGCTGGTGACCAGATCCTCAACCAGTGCGATCGTCCGGAGATGGTTGCTTTGGATTCGCTCGGTCCGGAAACGCAGGTAGGCGCCAGGGACAAGCAGCAGCCCGACGACAATCACACCGACGGCCGACCAGGTTACGACCTTCGTGCGATTCCTTCGCAGAAACTTCTGCAGGCGGTAGATCGTCCCGGGCGATGACGCCGTGATCGGCTCGTTCCGCAGGTGCCGTTCGATGTCTTCCGTCAGGGCGTGCACCGTCTCGTACCGACGCGTCCTGTCTTTCTCCAGCGTCTTCATCACGATCCAGTCCAGATCGCCGCGCATCAGCTTCCTCAAGGCTTCCGGCGCCACCCTGCGGTGCCTGGCGACATCGGCGAGAGCTTCTCCCAGAGTGCTGACTTTGGTGGACGGGCGTGTCGGTTCCTCCTCCCGGATGATCCGCTGCATCTCTCCATAGCCCTTGCTCAGCAGGTACTCCGAATCGAATGGCGTTCTACCGGCGAGCAACTCGTAGAGGAGTACGCCTAACGAGAAGACATCGGTTCTCGTATCTACGTCCAGCCCACTCATTTCGGCTTGCTCAGGGCTCATGTACTCCGGCGTGCCGATCATCTGGGAGTACCGAGTAAAGATGGTCTTCTCGGTCAGTCGCTGATTCAGGGCTTTGGCGATCCCGAAGTCTATCACCTTGGGGACCGGCTTGCCATCGTGCAGCGTGACCAGCACGTTGGACGGCTTGATGTCCCGGTGGATGATCCCGCGTTGATGGGCATGCTGGACGGCATGGCAGACGGACACGAACAACTCCAGACGTTCCCGCGTGGTTAAGTTGTTTGTGTCACAGAACTTAGTGATGGGCAATCCCCGGACAAGCTCCATGACAAAGTAAGGCCGTCCCGTTTCGGTCGTCCCTGCGTCCAATACCGTGGCGATGTTGGGGTGATCCATCAGAGCCAGAGCCTGACGCTCCGCCTCGAAGCGGGCGATGACTTGCTTGGTATCCATCCCCAGCTTGATGATCTTCAGGGCCACCCGGCGGCAGATCGGGTGCCTCTGCTCGGCCATGTAGACGGTCGCCATGCCGCCTTCCCCAATTTTCTCCAGGAGCTTGTAGCGACCGATCTCCGTGCCTGTCATGTCCGGGATGGGGGGTGCCTCCCGGGTGGCATCGGGGTCTCTATCCGGCAGGTCCATGAACCCTCCGGCTTCGCGATCCCACCTGAGCAAGGCATCGACTTGTGCTCGCAGTTCTGCATTTCCGGCGCAGACTTCATCCAAATAGGAGGCCCGCTTCTCGGGATCCTTCAACTCCAAAGCCCGGTGGAATAGTTCTTCTGGGTTTTGTTCTGGCGTCATAACGGAAGACTCTTACCTGTTCATACAGGAGCCAAGGTCCTGCATTCTGCCCTTTCTACAGAACCTGCGCAGATTGGCCGTGGGTTCGATCAAGATTTTACGGGAAAAACGAAAAAATGTGCGGGATCAATCCGTGGAGCAGATTCGGCCGTACAGCCAGGCCCGTGCGTAGTTCCAGTGCCGTCTTGCTGTGGCAGGGGAGATATCCAGCAGATCCGCGGCCTGCTCGAAGCTCAGACCGGCGAAGAAACGCAGTTTGACCAGCTCGGCCTTGACGGGATCGGTTTCCGAGAAATTCGTGAGGGCTTCGTCCATGGCAATCAGGTCGTCCGGGGATTCCTCCGCCATCACATCCGCACTCGTGAAATCCACGCGATGGCGGTCTCCACCACGTTTCTTGCTCCCTTTCCTGCGAGCGCGTTCAACCAGGATGCGGCGCATAGCCTCTGCTGCCGCGCCGAAAAAGTACGTGCGGTTTGACCAGGCGTTGCCCTCCGAACCGATAAGACGGAGGTAGGCCTCATGGACCAGCGCGGTGGCTTGGAGCGTCTGCCCGGGAGATTCGTGCGACAGCTTCTGGGATGCCATCAGACGGAGTTCATCGTAGACCAGGGGCAGCAATTCGTCCAACGCCCTGGCCTCCCCTCGCTCTACCGCGTGCAGGATGCGCGTAACGTTGTTTCTGGACTCATCTGGCATCGTGATTCTGTCGCCCCGGCAAAGTCTCCCATCAAGGGGAGACCGAGTTCTACTTTTCCAGACCCTGCAATCCCTCCGGTAGACTGCGCGAACCCGGGATGGGCCCGGTTCCTGCCGAAACCTCAAGCACCTGCGACCGCCGGGAACCCCGACCGGATCGAGCGGCATCGAGTGTCTATTAACGCATACTAACAAGATCTCCAGGTACTGACAAGGTGATACGAGTATTCGCGCCCCGTCCATACGGGTATCCAGTAAGGGCACGCGGTTGGGGCTCGTCATGACTTCATGACAGCCGATGTTCCTCGTCCTACAACACGGCAGAACGGTGTTCTATCCAGTCCGCTACCGGCAGTTGGTCAATTGCCTGCCGCAGTACCGGATCGACAGGGGCTGAACTTGCCATTGAAGAGCCTCTCTTGTCCATCTGGGAGCGTGGCGACGTAGTGGGACAGTTCCGTCATGATCGCCTCGGGCATCGGACGTTCCGCCATGGCTTTCCCGGCCTTGTGGTTTCGGGTGGCGATCGTATTTCGGTCAAAGTGTATGTCCCCGATCCTTATGACTTCAATGATGAATGCTCGCGTGTTCATACCTGATGTCCCCTGCGATCAATGTTGCTCGCAGGGGCCTGCACGAAGGTTCTGATTGCAGCCTTGAAGTGCTCCGGCAAATAGGGCCAGACAGATGCAGAGGCACTGGGGGCGGTGGGTTGGCTGGTATGAGGCAGGCATGCGAAGACGCCGTGCCCTCGAATGTGGCGTCCAGCCGGGACTGTGGGATCACCTCACCACGTCTCGATGCCATACGTGGTGATTTGCGACCGATCCCCTCCCACGCCGTCCTTATCCAGAATCATGTGAATGAACCGGATGTTCCTGTCCTGCAGTTGGCTGAGGATTTCCGCGGAGATCCCTGGCTCCAGTCTCGGCTCGAACAGAAAGTGCTCCGTCAGATTATGGTGCTCCGGCCGGAACGTCTGCGAGTAGTATCCCGTCAGGACGATCGGTTCGGCCGTCAATCCCTCGATGGTTGTCTGTTCCCAACGCTTCAGAGGAGCCGTGTTGGCGCCGCCGAACTCCCAGGCGCTGAGCCCCTTGGGCAACGGCGGATAGTAAAAAGACGATCGGATCGAGATCCCGTTCGAGGAGAGAGCCCTTTCCTGATGGATATCCTTGTCGCCGGCGGCCGTGCGAGGCCACAGATGCACCTCATTGTTTCTGGTGGGCTGAATGCCGCCGGAACTCCAGGATTCGACGGGCTCTGCGTAGGAGACGTCCAGCTTCAGGAATGTGTACGGAACGTTATAGCCTGCGCAGCCAAGATCCGACAGGGTCAGAATCGGACGCTGGGACGGTGGGATGGACGTCGGGATGTCCGTCGTCCACAGGCTGTACAGGCGAGGGTTCTCCAGCTCGTTCAGGCGCCAGCTATCGAGGGTCTCCGTCCGCTGGGAACTGTGCGTGGCCGACGGCAGGAGGGAGAGCTGTCCTGAGATGGTGCGGACTTGATCCTCGTCGAGATACTCGATCTGCACGTCGGTAAAGAGTCCTTCCGCCAGAGCGTTTGCGTCGAGAATCGCATTTTTCGTCTGAAGCGTCCATCGCGACTTGAGGCGGTGGTCCGCGAAGACGTCCACCGCTTCGTTGCTGGCGTCCACGAGGACTTCGCCACTGTAGACCTCGTATTCGATGGGCTGATTGACCAGGAACGGAGTCTGCGTGTCTTCGGACGTGGGGATCGGGCGGACTTGTTTGATCACGAGTCCGCCGGCCGGCAGAATGCGGCCCCCAGGGGCGACCTTCTTGTATTCGATGTCGAGTGTGTACTGGGTTTTGCCCGTGGTTCGGGCGAATTCGTCGCTGACGCGGACGAGCAGATCGATCAGACTCATGTACTCGGCGCGCCAGGTCATCACCGTTTCGCCCATGCGGGTCAGGCTGGACGCCTGCTTGAGAATGGGGGGGACGACGCTGCCCGAGGCGTAGATGGAGGCCGTGACTTCTTCCGGCGTCGAGCCGTCCTCCGGATTCGTCACGGACACCGCGTTTCGCTGGCTGACCAGGGTGATCTCTGCGGCCGATCCGGTTCCGGTTCTCTCGAAGGTCGCCACGCCGTTGGCCAGCTCGATCTCATCCGGGAACGAGTGGTGCACCACGACGGCCATGCCGACCTGGGCCT
>CALMMH010000140.1 GCA_937868145.1 uncultured Phycisphaerales bacterium | reverse complement strand
GACATACGAGCCCACGCACTGTTCCCGATGCGGAGCCGTGATCGTCTTGAGCGAGGGCGGGTATTCGCAGAACGCGCAGGGTTATCTCTGCGAAGCATGCACCATGGCGGGTTTCCCCGACTTTGGCGGACGATCCCACAAGCGCAAATAATTGTCACAGTGTTCCGGAGAGGAGCGACAGCATGAAGAGGGGAATGAACCTCTGGTTCTTGCCGTGTGCGATCATAGGATGGATGGCGTGGCTGACGCCGGGGGCGCAGGCCGGCGATTACGCGATTGGGGCGGACTTGTCGTTTCTGAAGCAGGCCGAGCAGAACGGAATGGTCTTCAAGGACGAAGGGCAGGTCAAGCCGGGTTTGCAGATCTTCAAGGACCACGGCTACAATTGGGTCAGGCTTCGCCTGTTCCACACGCCGTCGCGGCTGCCGAACAATCTCGAATACACGATCGCATCGGCCCAGGACGCCAAGAAGCTGGGCTTCAAGTTCCTGTTGAACTACCACTACTCCGATACCTGGGCCGACCCGGGCAAGCAGTTCATCCCGAAGGCCTGGGAGGGCAAGTCACACGAGGAACTCGTCAAAGCGGTCTTCGAATACACGCGGGACACGATCGCGGCCTTTGTCGACGCCGGCGCGGCGCCGGACATGGTCCAGATCGGCAACGAGATCAGCAACGGCATGCTCTGGCCCGACGGCAAGCTGCCCGACAACTGGGACCACCTCGCGGATCTGCTGCACGCCGGGATCGAAGGGGTCGAAGCTGGCCGCGGCGACGCTCCGCGTCCCTCGATCATGATTCACATCGACAAGGGCGGCAATCAGGCCGCGACGAAGTGGTTCTTCGACAAGTGGCACTCGTACGGCATCGACTACGACGTGATCGGGCAGTCCTATTACCCCTGGTGGCATGGCTCGCTCCTGGACCTCCGCGACAACCTCATCTTCATGGCCAAGGAGTACAAGAAGGACATCATGCTCGTGGAGGTGGCGTATAACTGGCGGCCGGCCGAGTACAAGAAGAAGCTGCCGCCGTTCCCGGAGAGCCCCGAGGGCCAGAGGCAGTTCCTCGATGAGGTCCAGCGGATGGTCCTCGCTGCGCCGGACAATCGCGGCAAAGGCGTCTTCTGGTGGGAGCCAGCGGTCCAGGGCGGCCTGCGCAGCCGCGGTTTCTTCGACGACGAAGGCAACGCGCTGCCGGTGGTCACGGTCTTCGACCGGTTCACGCGGAACTGACGGCCGTGTCTGCCCGAGTCGTGATCTCGCACTGGTCTACGCAGATCGTGGACTAATCGTCGCGGGTCCTGTTCGACTCCGGGTGGCAGCGGCAAGCGGAGTCTTCGGAGCTTGCCGATGGCTCTCTCGCGACAGTGGAAGAACCATCGGCAAACTGGCGTTTGCCGCTGCCACCCGGAAGGCAAGTGGGACTCGTTCGTAGTGTGCCCGCGAGGGCATTTCTTCTCTTCATCCGCGAGAGGAGAAGATAACGCCTTGCGGCGTCACTACAAGCGCGATCCGCGGGCAACACGCTTGGCAATACGCGGCGCTTGTGGTAGGATACAGACTGCACCGACGATGGTTGGGGACTGGCGATTGATGCGCATCCCTCTTCTTCGCAGCACGGGATACTTCTTCCGGGAATGAGATTGGCGGAGAGTCGTCGGGCCTATTGTGAGAAAGCAGTGTTTGTGAGAGATAACGACCTCAAGATGAAATCGAATGGAAGGTCTTTGTACGTTGTGTTCCTGGCCGGGATCGCGGCGGTGCCTGCGATGGCGACCGACATGTACCTGGCGGCGATGCCGGTCATCGCGAAACAGTGGGGCGTGCCGGACAGCCGGGTCGCGTTGTCGTTGGTGCTGTGGTTCGTCAGTTTCAGCGTGTTTCTGCTGGTCTGCGGCCCGCTGTCGGACAAGTACGGCCGCCGACCGGTCCTGCTGGCGGGTCTGGGGCTGTTCACCGTCGGCTCGGTGGCTTGTTCCCTGGCCACCAGCGTCGGTCAGTTGATCGCGTTTCGCATCCTGCAGGGGATCGGGGCGGCGGGACCGTCTTCGATGTGCATGGCGATCTGCCGGGACCGGTACGAAGGCACACAGCGAAAGCACGTCCTGGCCTGGATCGGGATCATCCTGGGCCTGATGCCGATGATCGCGCCGAGCATCGGCGCGGGGATGCTGCGTTTCGCCAGCTGGCGGGGGATCTTCGCCACACAGGCTGTGCTGGCGGCCGCCGCGCTGCTGGTTTCCTGGAGGCTCTATCGCGAGACCGCGACGGAGCGGGTGAGCGGGCACTTCCTGGCCCTGATGGCTCGCTACGGCCGGTTGGCGACGAACACCCGGTATGTGCTGACGGTCACCGTGATGGGCCTGATCGTCGGGCCGTTCTTCGGTTTCATCGGGCTTGCCTCCTTCGTCTACACCAAGATCTATGGGCTCTCGAACGAAGCTTTCGGGCTGCTGTTCGGGCTCAACGCCCTGATGGGCATGTTCGGCGCATTCGCATCCACTCGCATCACGAAGTGGATGTCGGACACGGCTCTGCTGACGATCTGTCTGATCGGCGGCCTGGTCGGCGGGGCGGTCCTCCTGCTCTGCGGCGGCTGGCATTATGCGACCTTTGCCGCCGGCATGTGTCTTGTGACGTTCTTCTGCGGGATGAGCCGGCCTCTGAGCAATCACCTGATCTTGGAACAGGTTCGCACGGACATCGGCTCGGCGTCCTCGTTCATCGTCTTCTACCATTTCATGGTGGGAGCCATCTGCATGAAGATCGTGACGGCCCCGTGGCACGCTCCGATCCGCGCCTTCGGCGTGCTGGCGTTGGTGACGCCGGTGGTGATTCTGGCGATCTGGCCGTTCCTGCTGCGGCTGCTCAACACGCATCACGAATTGGCGGTCGTGCCGCATCCCGCCTTTGACAACGGCGTGCAGCGAACATAAACTGTCGCTCCGACATAGAGAGCAGAAACCCATGTGGGTTTGCGGCAGCCAATAATCCATAGTCTTTCATCGATAATCCATGTTGAATCGCATTTGTGTCTATTGCGGCAGCGGGGTGGGTGGGCATGACGGTTATGCCGATGCCGCCCGAACGCTGGGGCGTGCGCTCGTCGAGCACAAGATCGGACTGGTCTTCGGCGGCGGGCGGATCGGCATGATGGGCGTGCTGGCCGAAACGGTCCTGGCCGGCGGCGGCGAGGCCATCGGTGTGATTCCCAAGCACCTGGAGGAGAAGGGCCTGGCTCTGACGAGCGTGACCTCGCTGCACGTTGTCGAGACCATGCACGTGCGAAAGGCCCTCATGGC
>CALMMH010000139.1 GCA_937868145.1 uncultured Phycisphaerales bacterium | reverse complement strand
TTCGCGTTGTGGCCTCCGGCTTGAAACGCGAGCGAGGCACTCGCCTGGGGCTGTGCGGATCGGGCGTGAGGCGTGCGGAGCACCCGTTTTGCTGGTGGCTCGAAAGCGGCAAACTCCCGCCGGCACGGCGGAATCCGGATCGGTCCGGTCCTTCCTCGATCGTGAATGTGGAACGCGTGGGTTGAGAACGCACCCTACGCAGGCCGGCGGGTCGTCAGTATTCCTGACTTTGGGGCTGCCGATTGTATGGCGGCTTTCCGGATGAGTTCTGTATAATCGGGGTATCGGTTTCAAGAGCATGGGCCCAATTCCGGGAGGAACTTGTATGCCGACGAAGGAAATGGCGTCTTGCGGCGGTCGGGAGTGTCCGAGACATCGGTCGAAGCGGTCCTGGTTCCGATGGGTGTTCCCCATCACCGGACTTGTGGCGCTGGCCTGGTTCCTGATCCGTGTTATCCCCAAACCTTCCCGTGCGACATATCCCTGTCAACGCGCCGCCATGCCTGTGGCCTCGGCGTTCGTCGTCTGGCTGATCGGTCTGACGGCTTCCGCCGCCGTGTCCGGCCGGTTCCGACGGCTGGTGAGAGACTCCCGCGTCGTCCTGGCGGGCATCGCTCTGGTCACGATCCTCGTGGCGGGCGTGCTGTCGCTCGGCGAGATTCCCAGTTGGGTGGTTCAGACCGCGGAGGTCGCGGACCCTCACGGCCCGATCGGCGTGGCGAAGGGAATTCATCCCGGCCGGGTCGTCTGGGTCTACGATCCTAACGCGACGGACTGGGACGGCTACGATTCTCCGGAGCACTGGTGGCAGGACGGCCATACGGATCCTAACGTCGTGGAGAAGATGGTCTCCCAGGCCATTCGGGGAGTGGCCGGTACGGATTCGGATGAAGCCGCGTGGGACGCGATCTTTCGGTACTTCAACAGCAGTCGAGGCAAGGGCGACGTGGGCTACCAGCCCGGCGAGAAGATCGCCATCAAGATCAATCTCACCACCTGCAACGCCGGCGGAGGGGACGTCAGCGCGGTCACGTACGACAAGAAGCTCAGCGTCACCAATCGCATCGACAACTCGCCGCAGATGATCGTCTCGCTGTTGCGGCAATTGGTCTACACGGTCGGCGTCGACCAGAACGACATCACGATCGGCGATCCGACAGGGATGGTGCCGAACTACATGTGGGACAGAGTGCATCCGGAATTCCCGAACGTGCACTACCTGGACAATTACGGCGGCTCCGGCCGGACCCGGGCGGAGTTCTCCAAGACGCCGCTGTACTGGAGCACTTCGGCCGCCAACGGCAAGCAGCAGGACTACCTCCCGGTCCCGTTTGCCGAGGCGAGCTACATCATCAACTTCGCCATTCTCAAAGGGCACTCCTCCGGCGTCACGCTCTGCGCCAAGAATCATTACGGCTCGCTCATTCGGACGCCGGACGGGTACTTGAGGCCGGAGCTGCCCGGCCTGCCCACGGCCCGCGTGCACCCCGACTACTACAACATGCACCTGAGCCTGCCGAACGCCAATCAGAGCCCGCCGTGGAGTCCCGGCATGGGACACTACCGGGCCCTCGTCGATCTCATGGGGCACTCGGAGCTCGGCGGAAAGACCGTTCTGTACCTGATCGACGGACTCTTTGGCGGCTACTATTGGGAGGCGCGTCCATACAAGTGGAACATGCCGCCGTTCAATGGCGACTGGCCGTCGAGCATTTTCGCCTCGCAGGATCCGGTGGCGATCGACTCGGTCGGCTACGACTTCGTGAACGCCGAGTGGCCCGACGTCGTGCGCTATGGTCACGCGCCCGCCGCCAAGTACGACATGCAAGGCGGGGCGGAGGACTATCTGCACGAGGCGTCGCTGGCCAACGATCCGTGCTCGGGGACCTTCTACGATCCCGACCATCCGCGCGAGGAGGCTTCCCTGGCCAGTCTCGGCGTACACGAGCACTGGAACGACGCGGTGCACATGCAGTACAGCCGCAACCTCGGCACC
>CALMMH010000138.1 GCA_937868145.1 uncultured Phycisphaerales bacterium | reverse complement strand
CAGGACATCCGGGAACTCTCGCACAGCCTTGAGGTTGGCCGCCAGCCACTTCTCTTCGCTGCCATAGTAGTCCAGCGTGGACATGCCCGCCCAACCGGGGAGCCAGGGGCTGTCGATGATGAACCCTACCGGCATCGGATCGAACACCTCGCCGGCCAGGATCGCCAAGAGCTTGTTCCATTGTTCATGGGTCATGGATCGTTCCTACACGGTTGCATGGATCGACACAGACGAACACGGACTGGCACAGACAGCGTGTCCGTGAGAGTCTGCCAGGGGCCGTGTCGGTCCGTGCAATTCTTGCTCTCTACCACACCCGGACCTCGACTTCCGCTCCTTTTCGCTCGGCCGACACGTAGGCGCTGTAGATCGTCGAGATGCAGTCGGCCGCCAGGCAGCTATCGCTCTGGACCGGGTCGCCATAGGCTACAGTCCGGTAGAAGGCCTCGATCTCCTGCGGGTAGCCCGTGAACCAATCCTCGTCAGGCGATGGATTCGTCCAGCCCTGCTTGGTCCCGATCTTCTCGACGACGTAGACGTCCTTGAAGTTCGCATCGACCGGGTTGTACGTCTGCATCGCGGTGTTCGGGTTGATGTTGCAGAACGTCCGGTGGTTGTTCGCCGCCACCTCGAGCCAATTGTGAATCCCGCCCAGGATGATGTCCGAGGCGAAGATCGTCGCAACCGTGCCGTCCTCGAACGTCACGTGCATCATCGAGAAATCGTCGATGTCGAAATAATCGCTGCGGATGTGGCCCTCATTGCGGAAGTTCGGCATCCGCGTCAGCGCGTGCACGCGGGCGGTCACCGTCGTGGGCCGGATGGGCTTGCCGTCGCGAGCCTTGCCTTCGATCTGCTTGAGATACAGAGCTGCGCCCAGGGGGTGGCATCCTTTGCCGATCATCACCCCGCCGCCGGAAAACTTCCAATAGGCATAGGTCCGCGCGTGCGAGCCCGAGTGGGCCTCCTCGCCGTGAAGCCAGAGGATCTGGGCGCCGGTCTTTTCGAGGATGTCCCGTTCCTTCTGGATCGAGGGAGCGTAGACCCAGTTCTCGGCGTAGAGAATCCGCCCCTTGCTCTTCTTCTCGGCCTGGAGCATTCGCTCGATGCTGGCCAGCGCCTTGTCGCGAGCGACTTCCTTGGGGAAATCCTGGCCGTTGAAGTCCTCGGAACCGTCGCCGAAGAATCCCGTCAGCGGTTTCTCCACGATCGCGAACTTGTCCCGCTCCAGAGCCGCGATGGCAACCGACTCGTGCGAGGAGGCGGTGGTGCAGCAATGAATCACATCGACGTCGTCGATGAGTTTCTCCAGCGAATCGTAGACGGGAATCCCACGCTTGTGTCCGTAATCCTGGGCCCCTTCCAGGGCGTACACGCCTTTGATCTCCACGTTCGTGCCGTAGACTTTGTGAATCGCCTCGAAATGGAACGAGGCGGAGAACCCGGCCCCCACAATCCCGGCTCGTACGGTCTTTTTATTCATACGATCTCCCCTACTTCTTTGTGATTTTCGCGCTCGGGGTTGCATCGGCCTTCAAATCGCCCAGGACGAATTGCACGCCGTCCAGGTAATGCTGAAGGACGATCGGATTCCAGAACAGCTCGTGCTGGTGGCCCAACGCGCAGTAGAACACGCGGCCCTTGCCATAGCTCTTGATCCAGGTCATGCCAAAATCCATATCCGCACGATGAATCAGTTCCTTCTGCTGGGGTGTGATCCGGGTCTTCACGGGATCGACGCCGATCAGCACGCGCAAATTCTCACGGGAGTAGGGCCCCGTCACCTGATAGATCTCGTCGGTCACGATGAAGTGCGGCTCCCGGAACGCCGCGGTCAGCGGATGGTCCGGCTCCTCGATCCGCAGCACGACGGTCGTGCCTGCGCCCCAGGGATGATTGTCGAATCGAGCGCCGACAATTTCCCCAAACTCGGGCCAGCCCGCGAAACTGGCGACGCCCGCGTGGATCACCGCCAGGCCGCCGCCGTTGCGAATGAAATCGGCGAAGCTGTTCTTGAGCATTTCGTCGCGTTGCCGAGCCTTGGCCTGTTCTTCCTGCGACAGCTTCGCGAACTCCTCCGGCTGGAAGATCTCTTCGTTCGTGTTGTTCAGAACCACGGCGTCGAACGCTTTGAGCTTCTCGGGCTCGAAGAGGCTGTCATCATCAGTGACCACGGCCTCGAACGCCCCGGTCTGCCGGCCCATGATCTCGAACGCCTTGTCCCCATAGGGCCGGGCCGTGTGCTTGTAGCCCCAGGAACGGGAGAACACCAGCAGCTTGCGGGGCCTCTCGGCGGCCACTCTCGCCTTCTCAGGCATCGCCGCTCGCATCTTGGCGATCTCCTGGTCCGAAGGCACAGGGTCCTGTCCCATCAGAGGAATCGCCATCCACAATATCGCTGCCATAACAATCGGCGCCAACAACCTGGATCGAATCATTTGAGCCTCCCGACGCGTGTGAGCCTAATTTGTCCCACGGGTCCCGTCCGTCCTACAGCTTCCACGGCGACCGCATGGTCCTCGACAGCATCTTGCTCGCCACGGGGTCGTTGTCGACGAATCGCTCCTTGGCCGGGTCCCACTTGAGCTTGAGGCCCGTCCGCATCGCGATGTCGCCCAGCAGGCAGGCCGAACACGAGCGGTGCGCGACTTCGACCGGCGCGATGGTCTCGGCGCGAGACTTCACGCACTCGTAGAAGTTGCCCTTGTGATAGTTGCTCACATACAGCTTCGTCTCGCCGGGCCCGATCGTCTCCTGCAGGAGCGACTTGGGCTCCGCATCGATGGCCCCTCGCGTGACGAAGATCCAGCCCTTGTCGCCCTCGAACCGAACGCCGTTCTTGTGGACCTTCTCATCCGCCGCGATCATCCTGACCCCGTTGGCGTACAGATACTCGATGTGGAAGTCGCCGTGTACGTCCCAGAGTCCGCTCGTGGGGAACTCCGCCCGCCCTTCGATCTCGATGGGACCGGTGAACTCGGTCCCCATGCCCCAGTGCGCGATGTCAAGATGGTGGCTGCCCCAGCCGGTGATCATGCCGGCGCCATAGTCGGAAATGCGAAGCCAACCCGGCCGAGCGGTGACGCTGTTCTGCGGATGTACCCGCTCTTCCGTGTAGGGAGCCCAGGGAGCCGGTCCCAACCACATGTCGTAGTCGAGGTTCGCCGGCACCGGCATCTCCGGCTGCGGGCCACAACCGGGGTCCGTGCCGAAGCCCACTTTGATCGTGTGGAGCTTGCCAACCCGGCCGTTGCGAACCAACTCGCAGGCCTGGCGAAACCACCTCTCGGACCGCTGTTGGCTGCCGATCTGGAAGATCCGCCCATACCGGCGGACCGTGTCACTCACCTGGCGCCCTTCCGTAATGGTCAGCGAGAGGGGTTTCTGCAGGAAGATGTCCTTGCCCGCCTTTGCGGCTTCGATCGCCGGGATCATGTGCCAGTGGTCCGGCGTGGAGATCTGCACCGCGTCGATGTCGGCGCGGGCCAACAGTTCGCGGAAATCACCGTAGGTGTCGCAGCCTTTGTACTGACCGTTGGGATATCGCTCGGCGTAGGATTGCTCCACGGTCTTCTGCGCCAGCGTCACGCGTCGGCTGTCCACGTCGCAAACCGCCACCACCTGAACCTGCTTGATGCCCAGGGCCTCCTTGAGATCACCTTCGATCCCACCCATTCGCCCGACGCCGATACAGCCGACGGCAATCCGCTCGCTGGGAGCCTCGGCGCCGAAGACCGAGGCGGGGACAATCGCGGGAAAAGCTGCAACCGCTCCTGCGGCCGCCGAGCGGCGGAGGAAACCGCGGCGGGACAAAGTAATGTGAGGATCGGACGTTTTGCCTGCGGCATGTTCTGGTGTAGCTTTGCTCATAGTGCACTCCTCACTAATAGCGTCACGGCTGTCGACCAATTCGTGAGCTTATCGCGCCGCCGGGACGGTGTCAACGCAGAGGAGCATTTCCATCAGAAAGGCCATTGTGGTATGATGGTGACTCGTGCACCGTACACGTATCGATGCAGTTTCAGGGCTTTTGCGTAGGAGTAGGTGCTATGAGGCAGATTCGAGGCAGAAGAGAATTCCTGCAGGTCGCCGCCGCGGGGGCAGCCGCCTGTTGCGGATTGGGGACGGTCAGAGCGTCGGCCCAGCCGACGACGGCCGGCAAGCCCAAGTTCGAACTGGGCCTGGCGTCGTACACGCTGCGAAAATTCGACCTGACCAAGACGATCGAGATGACCAAACGGGTCGGCCTCAAGCATATCGCACTCAAGGACTTTCACCTGGCGATGAACAGCAGTCCCGAGCAGATCCGGGCCGCTGCGGCCCAGGTCCGAGACGCAGGTCTGGATCTCTACGGCGTCGGCGTCATCTACATGAAGACCGCCGACGAGGTAAACCGGGCATTCAACTATGCCAAGGAGGCCGGGGCACGAGTCATCATCGGAGTGCCCGAGCACAACCTGCTGGCCTTGGTCAATGAGAAGGTCCAGGAATACGACATCAAGGTCGCGATCCACAACCACGGCCCGGGCGACAAGGTCTATCCCCTGCCGTCGAGCGCATACGAGAAGGTCAAGGATCTCGACCCGCGAATCGGCCTGTGCAACGACATCGGCCACACGGCCCGGTCGGGCCTGGACCCGGCGGCCTCGATCCTCGAATTCGCCGATCGACTCCACGATCTTCATATCAAAGATGTCTCGGCCGCCAACGCCAAGGGCGGCGGGGTCGAGATGGGCCGGGGCGTAATCGACATCCCAAGCGTCATGCGGGCCCTCGTCAAGATGAACTATACGGGCTTCGCCTCATTCGAGTACGAGAAGGACGAGAACGACCCGATTCCCGGCCTGGCGGAATCAGTCGGATACGCCCGAGGCGTCATGGCGACAATCTGAGAGAGAACACGGACAAACACGGACCGATACGGACTTGCACGAACCAGTGTGTCCGTGTCGGTCCGTGTAGTTTTTTGTCCGTCGTCGATAGCGACGAACACCAAACCACGCCGTCGGCAGTTCGTATGTTCCTGTGAAGACGTGCTTTGCGCGTTACAGGAACAGCCTATGCCGTACGATATTCGGATCATCAGCACGTATCCGCCCCGCCGGTGCGGGATCGGGACGTTCTCTCGCAATCTGGCCACCGCTTTGGGGCACTTCACCGCCGAAGTCGGAACCATCCGCGTGGCCGCTATCGACAACGGCAACGGACCCTACGGAATCCCGGTCGATCTGGTGATCGACCAGCGAAATCCCCAGTCCTGGCGAGATGTCGTCACACATGTCTGCACGCGGGCCGGTGAAGCGAGGAATCCCACCGCCGTGGTCCTGCAACACGAATTCGGACTGGATCCGGACGCCGCCGGAAGACTCGGCCGGGGCAACAGCTTCGTCAACCTGGCGAGAGCCTTCCACGATCGAGACCTGATCACCCTGGTCTATCTGCATACCGTGCTGGATACTCCCGATCCGCACGAAAGAACAACAATCCGGGCCCTCGCCGAACTCAGCGACGGCTTGGTCGTCACCACCGAAAGCGCCATCCAGATCCTCGAATCGGATGTCTACGGCATCCCTCGCGACAAGCTCAAACACATCGATCACGGCGTGCGAATGCACCAGCCTTCGGACTTCGACCGGCTGGCCATCAAGCAGGAATACGGACTGGAGAACCGCTTTTTGATCACCACGCTCGGGATGCTCTCGCCGGGCAAAGGAATCGAGTACGGCATTCGCGCCTACGGCCTGTTTCTGCGGGAGTCCTGCACGGACGAACAACGCAAAACCATCGTCTACCTCATCGCGGGCAAATGCCATCCGGAGTTCGTCCAAGCCGAGGGCGGCGGACTCTACCGGCGGTTCCGGGCCTCTCTCAACCAGGCCATCGAGCAGGCGCAAGTCCGATGCTGCACGGTCAAGGAACCCGGCGACGCCAACTTCGACGAATACGACATCGTGTTCTTGGACTCGTTCCTCGACGAAAACACGCTGCTGCGGCTCTACGGCGCCACGAACGTGATGCTCCTGCCGTATCTGAATATGCAGCAGATCTCCAGCGGGATTCTCGCCGACACCCTGGGGGCCGGGCGGGTCGCAGTCACCACAAAGTTCCGTTATGCCCAGGAGTTGATCCATTCGAACAACCCGTGCCCCGAAGGCCTGATCGTCGGCCGCTACGCTCGCGGCGTCCTCGTCGATCCGGGCGAACCGTCCGTCGAACAGATCGCCCAGGCAATCGATGATCTGGTCTTCAACGAGCACATCCGTCTGATGATGGAAAAGCAGGCGCACCAAAGGGGTTACCAGATGCGATGGTACAACAGCGCCTGGGCGCTGCTCCAGTACATCGACTTCCTCCGCAACGGCAAGGAGACCGTCACCGGGCGCGGGCCCAAATTCGCCCGGGACAAACCTTCGAGATTGGACCTGGTCCGGCGCAGATACCCTGCCATGGAAAGCGTTTCGCAGGAATCGAAGCTTGCACGGACGAACGCGGACCTGCACGGACCTACACAGACGCCGGCGTCCGTGTAGGTCCGAGTCCTGCTGCCCGATGGGCGTCCGTCATCGCAGTTTGATGAGCTTGCCTTCTTTCGCCGAGCGGTAGATCGCCAGGATCACTTCAACCGCCTTGCGGGCCTCGGGTCCGCTGATCCAGAAGTCGTTGCCGGTCTCCAGCGATTCGAGAAACGCCTTGAAGTTGCGGGTGTGGTTCTCGTGGGTAATGGCCGCCGGGTCGGCGACTCCCCCGCCGCCCTGAATCGCGGTGAAGCGGCTGCGGATCTGCTGATCCTCGGGCCGCTCGTCGGCGAACTGCCAGACGGTGATGCTGTTCTCGACGTTGATGATGGTCCCCTTGGTCCCGGTGATCTCGAATCGGCGGAACTGGCCGGGATAGGAGGCGGTGGTGCCATAGATCATGCCGAGAGCCCCATTGGCATACCGCACGACGGCGGCAGCCGTGTCCTCGGTCTCGATCTTGTGACCCAGCGTGGCCGTGAAGGCCTGCACCGATTCGATCGGCGGCATCAGATCGCAGAGCATGTCGATCATGTGGATGGACTGGTTCATGAGGGCTCCGCCGCCGTCGAGCTTCCGGGTCCCGTGCCAGGAACCTTCGTAATACGCGTCGGTTCGCCACCAGGGGACGTAGACGCTGGCGCAGGTGATCGTGCCGAGCCGGCCGGACGTGATCGCTTCGCGCAGCGGGACCATCATGTCGTTGAACCGGTAGGGGAAGATGCCTCCGAGACGCGTGCCGGCCTTGGCGTGGGCGTCGATCATCGCGTCAATTCGCTCCAGCGTGATCTCGACGGGCTTCTCGCAAACGACATGCTTGCCGGCCTTGGCCGCCGCGATCGTTGGTTCCATGTGCAGGCCGCTGGGCGTCGCGATCGTGACAATATCGATGTCGTCGCTCTTGAGCATCTCTTCATAACTGGCATAGGCTCGGCCGGCGTACTTCTGTGCCAAGGCCTGGGCCCGCGGGAGGTTGGTGTCGCAGCAGGCGATGAATTTCGCGTTGGGAATGTCGCGAATCGCACGGCAGTGAAAATCAGCGATCAGCCCGGCTCCAACGATTCCGAAATTCCATGTTTTCATAGAATAGACTCCTCAAACAGTAGCGAGATTCGTAGTGACACCGTAAGGCGTTGTCTTTCATGTCCACTGAAGATATGCCCTTACGGGCACACTACAAACAGATTGTTCAATTCAGTTTCAGGCCCACTTCTTTCGCGAGGGTCCGGACCGCCGCGATGGCTTTGGCGAACAGGTCGGGCCCAGTCGAGCCGCCGAACTGGCCCCCCG
>CALMMH010000137.1 GCA_937868145.1 uncultured Phycisphaerales bacterium | reverse complement strand
CAAGCCAAGGCGGTGGCCTGCCAGTCCAACCTCCGCCAGTGGGGCGTCGTCTTCTCGATGTACATGAACGAACACAACGAGCAACTGAACTGGGATGCCACGGCCTATTGGTGGAGGTGGAGCCGAGGCTACTCCGGTGACGTGAACGATCTGCTCCTGTGCCCTGCGGCCAAACGATATGAAGTGAACAAGAACGATCCGTTGTGGAAAGAAAATGCATCTGTGGGATGCGGCATCGGGAATACATTCTCCCCCTGGATGTCGACAGATGATTCCAGGGGCGGCACATTCTACGGCAGTTATGGCTTCAATTCCTGGGGATACCTTATCAACAAGATGCCCGTCCTCAGCGTGTCGTTGAGAGGGGCGACTGAGTCTAGTCATCTGTATCGTGTCGGACGCTCCCGAACACCGGTCCATCTGGACGCTCCGTTGCGGTGGGCCGCCGGCGGAGGTCCCCCTCCCGCACACGAGGGCGATATTTCTGAAGGCATGTCTCTCTGCATGAATCGACACGACGGAGCGATCAATGGCCTGTTCCTCGATTGGTCGGCGCGTAGAGTGGGACTCAAGGAGCTCTGGACGCTGAGGTGGTCTCTCACGTTCAACACGGCGGGTCCGTGGACCAAGGCCGGTGGCGTCCAGCCAGAGGACTGGCCGAAATGGATGAGGGGGTTCAAGGAGTACTGACGTCGCGGGGCGACGCATGGAAGCGTAGATGCATAGAAGCGTAAAGAGGTGCGCACGGCGGTGCGTGAATGTGATGGGCGGCAAAGACAGACAAATGGTCAATCGTAAATCGTCAATAGTAAATGCCGACGGCTTCACTCTCATCGAGTTGCTGGTGGTCATTTCGATCATCGCGGTGCTTCTGGCGGTCCTGTTGCCGTCGCTTCAGCGGGTGCGAAAGCAAGCCAAGGCGGTGGCCTGCCAGTCCAACCTCCGCCAGTGGGGCGTCGTCTTCTCGATGTACATGAACGAGCACAACGAGCAACTGAACTGGGATGTCGAGGCCCATTGGTGGAGGTGGAGCCGTGGTTACTCCGGCAATGTGAACGATCTGCTCCTGTGCCCTGCGGCCAGGAAGTATGAAGTGAACAAGAATGATCCCCTGTGGAAAGAAAGTGAATCTGTGGGAACCGGTATCGGGAGCACATTCTCCCCCTGGAAGGAGAAGGACGATTCCATGGGCGGCAGGTTCTACGGCAGCTATGGGTTCACTTTCACTGGATGTTCTGTCAGCAGTCAGCCCGGCTTCACAGTGCCTCTGAGAGGGGCGACTGCGTCCAGTCATCTGTATCGTGTCGGACGCTCCCGAACACCGGTCCATCTGGACGCTCCGATATGGGCTGTCGTAGGTGTTGGTTCGCCTCCCGCATACGAGGGGGATATTTCTGAGGGCATGTCTCCCTGCATGAATCGACACAATGGCGCCGTCAACGGCCTCTTTCTCGACTGGTCGGTCCGCAGAGTAGGACTCAAGGAGCTCTGGACGCTGAGATGGTGGGCCACGCTCGACATCGCGGGCCCCTGGACGAAGGCCGGCGGCGTCCAGCCGGAAGACTGGCCCCAGTGGATGAGGGGGTTCAAGGACTATTGAGTGCGACGCTCGATGACGCCGGGGCCTTTTGAGATTCGTAAGGCAAGGCGGGACGAATTGCGGCTCGGGGAGAGTATTCTTGTACTCGACAAGAACCCTATAGGGATGACCCCATATTGTCCATATTGTCGGGCCGTTTGGGCAGGCCGGACTCGGGGTTGCTAGGGCGATTTCCCACTGTTTAACTGTGGATTGTTCGGCTCCGGCTCCACAGCCGATGGGCGGCAGCAGGGCGGAGTTCCAGAAGAATGGGGCAGGCAAACAAGTGTGATGTCCCGAATGATACCCCCCTAATTCTCAGAAATCCCGGAAAGAGCCGCGCGGCATCTCCATCGATTATGGGGCTCCTGGTTAAAACCAGACTTTTCCTAGTATTGTTCTAGTATAAATAATAGTTTATCACAATTCGTCTTGTAGTGCTGTTTTTAAGGCAAACGCCGGCTATTTATAAACTTATCCTTACCTGGCAAAAGCCGCGTATCTCTAATCCATCGTCTCAAGAAAGTGAAGTCTCTGCATCGCACGGGCGATTCCCATTCGCATGCGTGTGTCACGCAGATGTCACGGGGCGTACTGGAGATCCAGTTCGTGATATCCGCGTGCGAGATCGGAGTGGCGGCAAACGAACTATGGAAAAGGGCCTTCGCATCCCGGCGGGAATCACCGCCGGCGGCATCGGGAAAAGGCCCAGGAAGGAGATTGTGCAATGGCTGCGATCCTGCAAGCAACAGACCAGAACAAGGTCTTCGTGGACAGAGAGGGCAAGTACCTGACTTTCGCCCTGGCCCACGAGCAGTACGGCCTGGGAATCCTGAAGGTCCGCGAGATTATCGGCTACATGGATGTCACGGCGGTTCCACAGACCCCTCCCTACGTCAAGGGAGTCATCAACCTCCGCGGCCAGGTCATTCCCGTCGTGGACCTGCGGGCGAAGTTTGGCATGGAGACGGTGCCAGTCACAGACCAGACCTGCATCATCGTCGTGGAAATCGACCAGAGCCAGAGGAAGTCCAACACCGGAATCATCGTAGACCGAGTCCAGGAAGTGCTGGATATCGACGGGAAAGATATCGAAGAAGCCCCGCAGTTCGGTGTTTCGGTCAACACCGACTTCATTCTCGGAATGGCCAAAGTGGGAGAATCGGTCAAGATCCTCCTGGACATCGACAGAGTCCTGGGCGGCACGGACCTCGCAGGCATCCGCGCGCAAACCTCCGTCGCCGAAAACACGAAGTGGTCCATGACCTCCGGAAACTGAGAAGAACGGATTCTCTGGCAAGATTGTGCCGATCGCTTCCGGCGACATTCACGCAATCTCGATTCCGGGGCGGCAAGCCCGACAAAAGTCCCCCTGCGAAATGACAACAAGGTGCTGAGTTGAAAGGGTTGATCGTGTTCAAACAAATGAAGTTGAATGTGAAATTGATCTCGGGATTCGTTGCCGTGGCGGCCATTGCGACAGTGATCGGCATCGTCGGACTGGCGGGCATGCGAACCGCCAAAGGACACGTGCTTGACGTCGGCAACTGCAAACTGCCGAGCGTCCAGAACCTCCTGACGGTTGCGGCGAATCTGGAGAAGATCAAGGTGGCGCAGCGGACACTCCTGAGCCCGGACGCCACGGCGGAGGATCGTTCCCGCCAATACCAGAATGTGGCCAAGGCGCGGGAGGCCTATGGCCAGGCGATGACCGCCTACGAGTCCTTGCCGCATGACGAGGCAGAACTGCAACTTTGGACACAGCTCAAGCAGACGCTTGAGGAATGGAAGAAGGAGAATGAGGTGTTTTTTGGCCTCTGCAGACAATTGGAGGATACGAGCATTCTGAATCCCGCGGGTTTGGCCATGATCGTCGAGAAATCCACCGCGGATCACTACGTGCTCAAGGACAAGGTGACGGCCCTCGTCCAAACCGGTCAGGAATTCGAAGGAGGCGACGATCATACCGCCTGCTACTTCGGGAAATGGGTCGTTCAGTTCAAGACCGAGAATCGCGTAATCGACGGCGTGCTTCGCGACATGCTCAATTTGCACAAGCAGTTCCACGCCATGGTCAAACAGGCCAAGGACTTTGCCAAGGCCGGCAACACGCAGGAAGCGGCCAAGATATACGATCAAATGCAGGGATTGTTGACCACCACGTTCAAGGACTTTGGCAAGATCCGTGAGGAAGTCGCGAAGGCTTCTTCTCTCTATCAGCAGATCGGAAGCCAGGCCTTTGGAGCGTGTGCCGCCAAACAGAGGGGACTTGAAGAGGTTCTGGACAAAGCCGTCACGTTGAACAAGGACGCGACAGCAAGCGCCGTCGCGGGGGCGACACAGGCCTCTGCACGGAGCAGCGCGACGATGCTCATCGCCGTAGTGATCGGCGTCATCTCCGCTGTCACGCTCGGCGTGTTTCTTTCGATCAGCATTACGCGACCGGTCAACCGCATTATCACGGGACTGACCGAAGGGGCAGAGCAGGTTGCGGCGGCCTCCGGCCAGGTGTCGGCGGCCTCACAGTCGCTGGCGGAAGGCGCCACCGAGCAGGCGGCGGGCCTGGAGGAGACCAGTTCCAGTCTGGAAGAGATGTCCTCGATGACCAAGCAGAACGCCGACAACGCCCAGCAGGCCAATACCCTGGCCGCCGAGGCAAAGAAGGCCGCAGCCACAGGCGCCGAATCGATGGGCCGAATGAGCCGGGCGATCCAGGAGATCCAGAAGAGCTCGGACGAGACCTCCAAGATCATCAAGGTGATCGACGAAATCGCCTTCCAAACCAACCTGTTGGCCCTGAACGCTGCGGTCGAGGCCGCTCGGGCAGGGGAAGCGGGCAAGGGATTCGCCGTGGTCGCGGAAGAGGTTCGCAACCTGGCCATGCGGTCGGCTGAGGCCGCCAAGAACACGGCCGGCATGATCGAAGAGTCGGTCAAGAACTCCAAGAACGGCGTGGACATCGCCACCGAAGTCAGCAAGGTCCTGGAGGAGATCGTCCAGAGCGTCAGCAAGACGACGGATCTGGTCAGCGAGATTGCCGCGGCCAACCAGGAGCAGGCCCAGGGGATCGATCAGGTCAATACCGCCGTAGCCCAAATGGACAAGGTCACCCAGCAGAATGCCGCCAACGCCGAAGAATCGGCCAGCGCTTCGGAAGAACTCAGCGCCCAGGCCGAATCGATGCAGGAGATCGTCGGTCAACTGGTGGCGATGGTCGGCGGCGCCGGCTCCCAGAAGGCCCGGTCGGAGAGGGCCAACGTGGATACCCATCGTGTCCATCCGGGCATCGAGCACAGGTTCCACAGCGTGACGAAGCCCAAATCCTCGTCGCGAGCCTTCGGCAAGTCGGATGAGGTGCTTCACAAGATCGCGTCCCGCCCAGGGAAACCCCAACACGCGACGGCCAAATCGGCGAACAAGTCGATACCCATGGACACTGCCGAGGACGGCTTGAGCGAATTCAACAGCTAACTTCAGACCTTTCACCTATGTGCGTCACCGTCCGACGGAGACGACATCCCAGGCGGGCCCCTTGGCTCGCCTGGATGCTTGATACGTCTGAAGAAGAGTGAAGAAGAGAAATAGAAGATAGCGGTGGCAAGTTCGGCGTCGAAGACTGGGGGGCAGGCGTGGAATTAGGATTCCGCTTTGTGCAGCCATGAGCGTCGACAAGAAGTCGGCCCGGCGCGTCAGATCCTGATTGATTAGGAATGATCCATGTGATAGTATTCTATATCGTACAGTCGGCAACATTGTGGGCCCTGTAGGACTCTCTTTGACTCGTGGAGGAGTCTGGCACAAGCACACGCATCGAACCGGTCCGTCTCCCCTTTGCCTTGGTAGTGTCGGGCAACAGGTGTTCTTCAAATTTGAACGTAGCGTAATAACCCTAGTGGTACGGTATGTCTTGAAGGAGGACAGCAATGTTGAGGCAATCGGTTCTTGTGATGTTCTGTGTTTGGATATTGGGCCCTGCGTGGTCAGCGTCCGGCGCCCTGGTCGGATGGTGGGCCTTCGACGAGACCGAGGGCGCCATCGCCAGGGATTCCAGCGGGCACGGCAACGATGGCACGGTTGTCGGTACTCCCTTCTGGGTGCAGGGCAAGATCGACGGCGCCTTCCAGTTCGACGGTAGTACGTACGTCAACTGCGGCACCAGCCAGGTGTTCAATATCACCAACGGGGTCACCCTGGCGGCCTGGATCCAGCCGGACCCGGATTTCGCATACCCCGATTGGTCGGGCATCATCATGCGAGGCGGGGCCAACATCGACACCTTCGCTCTCTACTACAACGGCCCCAACAAGCATCTGGGTTTCAAGACGACCGGAACCACGCCGGACTGGTTTGCCAGCGCCGTCAACTCCGCGGCAGCCATGTTCGACAGAGAATGGCATCATGTCGCGGCAACCTACGACGGTGCGACCAAGATCATCTATCTCGACGGGGCCCCGCTGGCCAATGTCGCGTCAACAGGCAAGATCGAGACCAGTTCCGGGCGACTCCTGCTCGGCGCCGGACGGGATCTGACCCCGGTGACCCATCACGCGGCCGGCTGGTTCGACGACGCCCAGATTTACGACGAAGCCCTCACCCAGGCTGAGATCCAAAGGATCATGGAAGGCCTGTCCGATCGATCCCTTGCCGGCGATCCCACCCCGGGAGATGGGGCACTCGAGGTTCCCGCCGATGTCCTCCTGGGCTGGACGGCCGGCGACTTCGCAGCGACGCACGATGTGTACTTCGGCACGGACTTCGACGATGTGAATGACGCCGGCCGGTCTGATCCGAAGGGCGTGCTCATCGCCCAGGACCAGACGGACGTTCAGTACGATCCGGAAGGCCAACTCGAGTATGGTCGGACTTACTACTGGCGAGTCGACGAGGTCAACGCGGCCCCGGATTCCACCATCTTCAAGGGGATGACCTGGAGCTTCACGGTGGAGCCTTATGGCTATCCGATCCCGAGTGTGACGGCCACGGCCTCCTCGTCCCAGCCGAACATGGGCCCTGAGAATACGATTAACGGTTCCGGCCTCGACGACCTGGACCAGCACTCCATCGAGTCGACGCAGATGTGGATGAGCGAGGATCAATCGCCCATTTGGATCCAGTACGAATTCGACAAGGTCTACAAGCTCCACGAACTGTGGGTGTGGAACTCCAACCAGATGGTTGAGCCGTTCGTCGGTTTCGGCGCCAAGAGTGTCGCGATCGAGTACTCCACCGACGGGGCCACGTGGGCGATGTTGGAGGGCGTGCCGGAGTTCTCCAGGGCAACCGGCTCGGCGGCCTATACGGCCAACACCACGGTCGGATTCGGTGGCGTCGCGGCCCGGTATGTCAAGCTGACGATCAACAGCAACTGGGGCGGCTTTGCGGCGCAGTCCGGCTTGGCCGAAGTCCGGTTCTTCTATGTTCCGATGCAGGCGCATCAGCCGGAGCCGGCGGACGACGCCACGGGAGTCGCCATAGACTCTGAGCTCACTTGGCGGCCGGGGCGGGGTGCGATCTCTCACGTGGTCTACTTCGGCATCGACAGCGGCGCTGTCGCCGATGGCACCGCAGCGAACAAGACCACAGTCGAAGCCGGCTACACGCCTGCCACAATGACCCTGGGCACCGCGTACTACTGGAGAGTCGACGAGGTGGGCGAAAACGGGACCGTGGAAGGCGCCGTCTGGGGCTTCGCCAGCCAGGAGTATGCCGCGATCGACGACTTCGAGGCATACAACGACGAAGACAACCGCATCTACAACAGCTGGATCGACGGCGTGACCAACAAGGCCAGCGGATCGCAGGTTGGGTATAACGAGTCGCCGTTCGCCGAGCGGTCCGTCGTTCACGGCGGCAACCAGGCCATGCCATTGCTGTACGACAACGCGGCGTCGCCGTACTATTCCGAAGCCGAGCGGACCTTCGATACGGCCCAGAACTGGACGACCTACGGAGCCGACAGCCTGTGCGTGTACTTCCGAGGTCTCGCGGCCAACTCCGCTGAGGGGCTCTACCTTACGGTCAAGGACACTTCCGGCAAGTCCAAAACGGTTGCGTTCTCGAACACCACGGCCACTCAGATGACGGAGTGGCAGCAGTGGAAGATCTTGCTGAGCGAGTTTACTTCGGCCGGTGTCAAGGCGACGGCTGTCGAGTCTCTGGTCATTGGCGTCGGCAATCGAATCGCTCCAGTTGCAGGCGGCGCCGGCACCGTCTATGTCGATGATCTGGGGTTCGG
>CALMMH010000136.1 GCA_937868145.1 uncultured Phycisphaerales bacterium | reverse complement strand
GACAAACACCGCAGTGATTTCCCGACGCAGATGTCTATGGATCATCCTGCCGAATTCGGCTTCCCGATCAAAGGGGCCCACGGATGCGCCCCAGAGAACCAACGGTCTGCCGCTTGCCAGGATGTAGCGGTCGAGGTTCACGTACATCCAGGGAATGCCGTAGTCGAGCGTGTAATTGTCGCCCCCGATCGAGAGAACCAGTTTCGACTTCAACAGCTCCTCTCGCAGGGCTCCGAAACGCAAGCAACGGCCCAGAGCCGGACATAACCGATCCGCGGTCTGCGCGGCCATCCATCGGGCCGTCATTTTACGCACGGGCGCCAGCGGTCGATGCACCACATCGGGGTCTGACTCTGTCGGGGCGAAAGGAGGGTCCGTCACATCAAAGTTCGCATTCACAAATTGACAAGGCCCAAAGGTCGCTCGCAGGATCTTCACCGTGCCACGGAGTATGGCCTCGCAGCCGCGGTTCAGATATGACCCATTCCCAACGAAGAGAAAACGGTTTTGACTGTTCGCGGGAGCCCTTGACGGAAAGGAACCCCTTTCCTTCATTTGGCACCTTTCCCTTCGCTCACCAGTTCCACGCGTTGACACGTCTACCACGAACTGTACCCTCCCAAACCACGATCCTGATTGCCTTTCAACACTTCCACTGGATGTCTTTCTGCACCGCTCTGGCCGGATCCGCCAACACCAGGGTGTTCGGCTTCACATCTCGCGCCACCCACGCACCGGCACCGATCACCGCCCCGTCGCCGATGGTCACCCCTTTCATGATCATCGCTCCCTGCCCAATCCACACGTGGTTTCCAATTGTGATGGGAGCGGTTTTTCGATATCCCTCGGTCAGGAGTTCGTGACCCCCGTCATTGTCGCGAATAACCACGTCCCGGGCGATGATCACGTCATGGCCAATCGTAATCTTGTCCATACACACGATCTGCACACGCTGGTTCATAGTCGTCGGACCGGACAGTGTCAGCGTACCCCCGGGGAATACCTGGATCTCCGTTCCATAGTAGACTACGATGCCGCCCTGCTCGATTCGCAGGGTCCCGTTGCCCTCGACGGCAACTCGGGTTTCCAGCCGGGAGCCTCGGATGCGCTTATATCCAATCAGCATGGAGCCTTTCAGGATTATGCTCGCGGTTTTATGAATATCCATAGCCACATAGCAGCCTGGGAACATCAGCCAGCCCTTGCGAGCTCTGCTCTGGGTGTTTCTTCTCCACAGATTGACCCAGAGAAACTGCACATAGGCTTTCGGACGATATCCCATGTGTGCTGCCATGCGGCCGGCAGCCCCCAACGTCCTTCTGACTTTCATGGCGAATTCCCTGTGGGCGGGATAATACTTCTGCGCGACAGCCTCAAAAGGAAGGGCTTCTATGTCCTTGTAGTACTGGCTGCGGTCGACGGTCGGCAAGGTGAGAGAGGACATCAACTCCGGATTGCCCGGCAACACATCCGGCAATGTTACTTCCTTGGACACCACCCTACTCTTTATCGATTCGAAATAGGTTGTTCCCTTGGGCGTATTGAGCACTACGACCGAGGTCCCCAGGTTGTCATCGAGGGCCGGCTCGACCTTCTCAACGCCCCAGAAATCGCCCAGGGTGATATCGCTCACGCGAGGGAATCCTTTATACTTGCAGGCGTAGCAGGCGGGGCGACAATAACAATGGGCCCCAATGAATCCGCGGACGAATGCATCCTGTCGTCCTGCCCGCAAGTATGTTTTCCCATTGGCAAATGCCACTTTGTATGCGAGGCTGCGCCAGCCTAAGTCTTTGTTCTTGGCTTGCACGGAGACGGTCTTTGCCCCATATTGTCGTTCGAGCGACTCCAAATACTTGCGGAATATCTTGGGCGAATTAATGCCCAGACAAATGAAGTCCACGGTAACGAGTTCTTCATACTCGTGGGGAAGGTAGCGCCGCAGCCCTGCGATTTGGCAGGGTGCGCCGCAGACCAATACGGGTCGACCTCCGCGGAGGATTTCTTCGATCTGTGGAAACAGACCGGTCATATCACTTTGACAGTACTTGGAGCCGCGGAGGCGCAGGAGGTCCTCGCGCACGTTGCTGACGAGATGCCGCACCGTGAAGTCCTCCGTGTACACCGCCCCCCCAACATATCCCCCCCGGTCATACATTACCTCTGCCAGCGCCGAGAACAATCCACCGGAGGTGCTCGCTTTGCGAACGGCGCCGTCCTTGTGGTAAGCGGCGTACACCGGGGGTTCCTGTCGGTGGCCCGCGTGCAAACCGTCCACATGCAATTGGGGGCACACAGATTCGCACCGTCCGCAATTAGAACATCGCTCCGGGTGTACTTCCGGATACCAGAACCCTTCCCCATCGGTTCGCAATTCTATCGCTTTGCCGCTACAGACCGCTGCGCACGCGGAGCACCCCGTACACGCTTCTCGTCTTTGTATGCTGATCACGTCGCGCGACTCCCTTCTCCACGGAGGGCCGGCGTCACCGCGAGCGGGCCATGCCCCATCGGAACCGGCCTGGTCACAGGCTCGCGAAAGGTTCGGGAACAGACACCTTGGTCAAGATGCAATCGGTTATCTCTCCGACGTTCTGCCACGCCAGTATTTCCTCCGAAGTGAATTTGATATCGAAGTGCTTTTCCATCACCACCACCAATTGAATGTGGTTCAGGGAATCCCATCCCTCCACGTCTGTCGGCACGGTGGCTTCGGAGAGGCACACCGGACCGGCATCGATGACTTCTTCAAACAGGACGTTCAATTGATCGATGACAGCCAATCTGTCCACACGGGTTCCTCCTATTCCTGGGTCGGTAGGTTGACGGCAGACACACACAACCTGGCGGTGTTGCCGGTGACGTGGGCCCCGTTTCCGTGCGTCCTTTGGGAAAGAAGAGCGGCACCGCGGGCGCCCACAAACTGCGGATACGGCGGAACAAAGACTCTGCGCTGCAGCATGTCCGATAATTCATCGACGATGCCGATGTTAGACGCCAGACCGCCGACAAAGGCAATGGTCCCTGCAGAACACGAGTGTAACTGAGCCCATAAACCCCGCACTTGCCCTGCAATGGCCCGGTGCAGGGCGCGGATGATGTTTTCTGTCTTCTCGCCTCTGGCAATACAGGAAATGATTTCGGACTCCGCAAAGACAGTACAAGTCGAGGACAGTCTCAATGCGGTATCGGACGTCTGCGACAAGGGCCCCAACTGTTCCACGGGCACACCCAAAGAGGCTGACGTCACCTCCAGAAACTTGCCTGTTCCGGCGGAACATTTGTGGTTCATCGCAAAATCAACCACTTTGCCGGAGGAGTCGATGGCAATGACCTTACTGTCCTGGCCCCCGATGTCGATCACACATCGAATCGTTTCGTCGAGCGCATGGGCCCCCACGGCTAACGCCGTGATCTCGGTAATGACATCCTCACAGAAGGCAACCTGCTTCCGACCATAGCCCGTGGCCGTAATGCCCCTGATTTGATTTCGGGCAATCCCCTGGCGGTGTAATATCCCATCGAAACAGGCCCGGCAGGAGGCATCGATGTCCCCCCCGCGGGGAACCACGTTCTGAAATACCATGGCTTCCGCGTCGTTCACCAGCGCCGCCTTGATGTACGAAGAACCTGCATCGATTCCCACGAAATAATTCATAGAACCCTCAGAGCATCACACAAGGACTCCATACGCAACTGGATCTGTTCCGCGGAGTGGAACTGCGGATTGGCCATGTCGGCTTCGATCACCACAGATGGAATGGACGACTGATGCAGTCTCTGACGCAAGGGGCTGATATCCGCCAGGGCCCGGCGGCAACTGCGGTTCGCGTGGCAGATGACGCCCTCGATGGAATACGCCGCGACCAGCCCGGCCACCTCTTCCACTCGCCGCGGCACCGTGCGGTTCAGATAGGTGTCGCTGTAGGCCACGGCCAAGGCCTCCATGTCGTCGGCGGTATCCGGATAGCGCAGGGACCACCATAGCGTATAATCGTTCAGCACAATCTGACATTGCGTATCGCCACAGCGGGGAAACTTCTTGGGCAAGAACCACATCGGATATCCGTGCCACAGCAGCCGGATCGTATGATTCTTGTCCTGGCCGACCGGCTGAGAGCACTCTCGCAACAGGGCCTCGTAATACTCATACGCCTGTCGGGTTCCCCTGGCCACCACAATCGGAAACAGAGCATCGATGAGTCGCTGGACTTCCACGCGGACCGGCCGTGCTTGATTCACTTCGTGCACGCTTTGCCATAGCATACAGGTCTGTTTGCTTCGTTCGACTTGCTCGCCGAGAATGGCGGGGTTCAAGGGATTCCCGGTGTGAGCTTGGATGAACTCAATCAGGGCCTCGTATTGCCGCCTGATATAACGGGTCAGTGCCGGCTGGTCATGAGCGGCTCCGGGATAATCAATAATGAACAGAGGAATATTCTTTTTCTGAGCCCACAATCTGAACCACAACATCGTTGTACCGCACTGATTGTTGGTGGCGATCAGCAAATCCGGCGGAGGCAGGCCGTGAAAGGGAGGCCTGTCGCAGCGCTCGGCCCCAAATGACAGGAGCGAATACGAGCACAAATCCTGGGCAAATGCCTCCATACCGGATGCCTGAATCATCTCGGTGCTCCGGCCCGATGCCGCACAGACAACGGCATAACTCTCCGGATACAAGCACACCAGTCCCATCGCCCGGAGGATTTCCACCGGTGTAAACGCCGTGATATAGGCGATCGGTTTGCCTTCCTGGTGGGCCTCCGCTGCCGCATGGTAGTACTCCGCAAACACTTTCACCCCGATGGACCGGCTCGATTCCACGTCAGCTCTCTCCCAGCATATCGAGGAACGATTCTATGCGCAACACGTCACGTTCACTGACTGACGCTCCATCATGCTCAACTTCCAACAGCAGAGCCTTGACCCCCGTCCGTTCCAGCATCTCCTGCATGGCCAAGTAATTGTGAACGTGAGGCTCGCAGAATTTCTGGTTGATGTAGATGATGCCATCCGGATGTGCTTCCCCGACACGCCGACAAGCACATCGCGCATCGTCACCGGGGTCCGTATGCATCGTAGGACTGGGCCCAGACCGTAAATAGCGACGCGCCAGGTTCTCATACAGATTGCCGTCCAGATCGACATCCAAGTCGCAATATCGAAAGCCATTGGTGATCTCATCCGTCACAATCGATGCGCCGAACTGTTCGATGGTCTCCAAGAGCGATAGATTGTCCACCAGGGGCCCCACGATCATAATCCTGGGGCCGGTATCACATTCTGCCGGACCGGCGGAAACCCCTTCCGCCAGGATGGTCTGCAATATCCGGTTGTATTCCGCGCGGTCCATGATCATCCCCGCTGTCACCAGGGCAATTCTGTCCGAGCCTTTCATCGCACGGGGTCCGTCCGCAGGACAGACATACATTTGTCGCAGCAATTGACGTGTATGATTATAGCGTTGGATGTGTTCGGCCAACTGCGCCTCGGTAAAGCGCAGACCCGAGTCTTCCTGCAGGCGAGCCGCCAATCTCTCGATCTGCTGGGCAAAATACCGAACCGCCTGAACGCTCGCTTGAACCGGGTGCAGCAGAATATGAACGGACGGCGCCGTCAGATCGTTCTGCCACGTTTGCTGCAAGACCTTCAACGAATCACAGGAGTTGGGAAAAATCACGTTACGTAAAAAGGAAAATGCCCCTGCGGCGGCGGCGGCGAACACGTCCCGGGCAAACGAGCACACCGGAGTGGACAGCGACCCGTTCCCATGGCTGGGTGTGTCATAGCACCCGATGATGCGAAGCGGATGCAATCCCGCCGCAGCGATGATCTCTTCCGGGATGTAATTCGAGAAATAGCCGGATATCCCGCGCGTCACACCGCGGATATTCCGTAAGTAAGCCGCTCGACAGTCCGGCTGTCTAACCAAGCCCTTGCACTGGTTGAGGATTGCGTGCATCTGGATTCTTCCAACGTCCCTAGTTGCCCA
>CALMMH010000135.1 GCA_937868145.1 uncultured Phycisphaerales bacterium | reverse complement strand
CCAGTGGGTGCTGGAGGACCCGAGCCGGCCGCTTCGCAGTCCCACGAGAGAGATCCTCGTGTTCGTCACGTACTATCGGCTTCCCGATCGCGTACCGCACGTGCCGGAAGAATGCTACACCGGCGGCGGATATCAGCGTCTGAACACCGACGCGGTGGAGTTCCGGATCGACGGGCCCGAGGGAACGCGATCCGTCCCCGGGCGATATCTGCGTTTCGACAAGAAGGCGGGCGACATCTCGCTGACGCCGCAGCAGTTTCCCGTCCTGTATCTCTTCCGCGTCAATGGGGAATACGCCGGCAGTCGGGACGAGGCCCGCATGGCTTTGAACAAACACATTTTCCGCAAGCACTCGTACTTTTCGAAAGTCGAGCTGGTGTTCAATCAATCGCTCGCCGCCCCCGCGAAGGAAGATGCGGTCGCGGCCGGTGAGAGACTCTTGGCCGTACTTTTGCCCGTCTTGGAGCAAGACCACTGGCCGGATCTGGAATGATGCAAAACCGGCGGCCTCAGGTCCTGCCTCGTGCGGCCCGAGGAAGCCGGGAAAGGGGAATACGGATGGCGAGAAGACGTTTGAACAAGAAGGTGGCGATGATGGGCGCCACGGTGTTCCTGCTGGTGGCGATCATGGCGGTGTTCGTCATCCTGCGATTGAACCGGGACCCCGCGCCGCTGATCGCCGACGGCGACGCCGCCTGGGCCGCGAAGGACTATCCGACTGCGAGGGAGAACTATGGGCGGGCCTACGGTCTGGCCGCGGCTCCCGAGATGAAGGTGGATCTGCTGTTCAAGCTTTCCGACGTGTACCGGGAGATGGGACAGTGGGACAAGGTCCTGGCCTGCTGGGAGACGATCGTCACGACGGATCCCGACAACGTCAGGGCTTATCTCGGACGGCTCAAGTACGCCTACATCCTGGCCGACAGCCTGGGCAGCGCAGGCCGGGGCGTCAGCGCGTACTGGGACGAGGTCCTCACGCAGGCGAGAAAGACTCTCCGCGTGGTCGAGGACGCAGGTCTGCTGGACGCCGGGCGGGCGGAGTGGGAGCCGTCCCTGGGAACGGTGAAGGACCGCGGGTGGAGCCGGGGGGCTTCGGTCCTCGGGCCGCATCTGCGGTTTGTCAAAGGACGGGCCGCGATGGAGTTGGCCGCCATGGGAGCCGTCACCAACCCGGACGAACTGCTCCAGGAAGCCCAGACCGACTTGGAAGAAGCCCAAAAGCTCGACGTCGGCAACGCGCAGGTCTACCACTATCTGGCCGAGGTCTTCGTCACGAGGGGCAAGACCGCCGCTTCGGCCGGCAACCGGGTCGAGCAGACAGCGGCCGAGAAGCAGGCGGATGAGATCCTGGCCGAAGCCGTCCGCGCCGCGGATGAGGTTCCTGAGACCCATGTGCACTTGCTGGCGCGAAAGCTCGCTGTGATTCAGAGAGGGACGATCGCCGCCGCCAGAGAGCGGATGGGCGAATTGGAATCCGAGTACGAAGCCCTGACCCAGCGGTTCGCATCCAGCCCGCAGGCCTATGCCGCCAAGGCGCAGTTCTACTCGTTCTTCGCGGCGTATCTGGACACCGCGTCGGCTCTGGACAAGCTCGACAGAGCGATTGCCGCCTCCGAGCAGGCCGTTGCGCTCGATCCGGAAAATGTCGAGTACGCGATTCTCACGGCCGGCTATCAATACCGCAAGTACTCCATCTATCGGGACGCCGAGGCGCTGCAGGCGTCGATCCACCTGGCGGAAAAGTCGCTCGAATTGCCCGATGCGCAGGACACGCCAGGCCCCACGCAGGCCGCCCGGCGGATCAATCGGTTCTCTCTCTGTTCCATGCTAGCCCGAAGCTGCATCGATCGGATTCTTTCCCTGTCCCCGTCGGACCCGGCCCGAGACGGTCTGCTGGCCCGCGCCGAGGAGGCCGTCCGCCAGATCGGACAGATCCAGGGCAGCGGCGAGAACCCCGACGTTCTGAAATGGCAGGGCATGCTGGACCTGGCCAAGGGCCATACGGGCAAGGCGGTGAAGAGCCTCTACGCCGCATATCAGCAGATCAAAGCGGCCAACCCGCCCGAGCAGCGGGACCCGCACCTTTCGCTGACGCTGGCGACGATCTTCAAGGAAACGTCGGAGACAGGAGCGGTTATCGATTTCCTGGGCGTCGCGATGAGTTCCGGCATCATTCACACCAAGCCTGATGCGCTTCTGGACTACGGGGACGCGCTGATGCAGGCCGGGTCGTATGAGGTGGTGACCCATGTCGTGGACTCCTTCGAGGAACGTTTCGGCCAGAACAGCCGGAGTCGTGTGCTGCGGGTTCGGGCCTTGATCGCCAAGG
>CALMMH010000134.1 GCA_937868145.1 uncultured Phycisphaerales bacterium | reverse complement strand
TAGCCTTGCGGAAACGCTGGGCCCCTTTACGGAGCGTCTCCGCATCGACCGGGCCCGGCGGGGCCGCAACCCCGGTCCACATGCACTCGCCAAAGGCGTCTGCAAGAGCCTCGTCGTCGCCGGACTCGGCCAGGGGGAAATACATCTGCTCGAAGTACAGAGTTCCGTCGGGCATGTGGGCGATGACCCGCCCGGAATCGGACAACATCACCCAGCGGTCGGACCGGCGTTCCATCTTGGTCCATGCGGGAATGAGACAGTCTGTGCCGTCGGGAAGAACCCAGGGTTTCCAGGAATCATCGGCCCGGGCGAAACCTCGTCCCATTTCAATGCAGTCCACATCGAACCGATCCAGCACATCCTCGTCGACAACGGCAAGCTGCTGAATTACATCGTAGACGCGGACGGGCTTCGGCGGAAGGCCCAGACATTTCCTCAGCTTGGGATACGCCATTGCGGCGATGCCCGAGGAGCGATGCCCCGACAGATCGATCGGGACGCGATCGGGTTCGATGTGATTCAACGCCGCCAGGACTCTTTCTCTCGGTGTCATAGTCATTTTCCGGTCGAAAGCTGCTGTGTTCTTGGTTGTCACGGTGACTCCCGGGCAATCATTCATTGCCCGGGACCATTGTAGTTCATCGCCTCGGTCGAGACAATCTCTCATTCTTTTTCCGGTCGCGTCGAGGAGGATCTCTCCAGAGGCGGCGCTTGTGCGTCGCCCCTTGTCCGGCTATGATGAGCCGATGATCCGGCCATGGTTCGCAGATGGTCCAACAACAGACGTATTCCAGGGGCTCACTATGTCACGCACGCATGCCACTCGTCTCGTTTTCCTCACGTTCATTCTCTCTGCCGCCGGGGTTGCCGTCTCGGCCCAGGAGTCCACGCTCGCCAAGCAGATCCTGGACGATCCGAATCTGCCGGCAGTTCTGGCCAAGGCCAAGGACCTGCTCAAGACCGGGTTCAACGCCGGCAGCGGTTACGGCGAGGTGTGGATTCGCGACCTCAACACGTTCATCGAGCTGTCGCTTCAAGTGAACGATCCCAAACCGATCCGCGAGGCCCTGTTGACCTTCTTCAAGTTCCAAAGCCCCCAGGGCGACATCCCCGATGGATACATCCCCAGGGCGCAGGGCAACGCAGCCTATAAGTACCGCCAGTCGCCTCTGGCCCCGGAGTTGCTGGCCCACAAGAACACCGTCGAGACGGATCAGGAATCGTCGCTGGTCCAGGCCGTGCGAAGATACGTCGCGATCACCAAGGATGCGTCCCTCCTTGATGAAAAGGTGGACGGTGCGACGGTTCGAGACCGCCTGGCAAAGGCGCTGGACTATGTGCTCACCCAGCGATTCGAAACCCAGTACGGCCTGGTCTGGGGCGCCACCACCGCCGATTGGGGCGATGTGCAACCCGAGCACGAATGGGGTGTGGAACTCGATGCGAATTCGCATCGCACGCTGGACATCTACGACAACGCGATGTTCCTGGTTGCCATCGATGATTATCTTTCCCTCATAGGCGACGCGAGCGTTCGATCCGCCCGCTGGCGTCAGGTGAGAGACGATCTGCGAGCCAATGTGCGAACGCACCTCTGGGATGCGGATCGCCGCAAGTTCCGACCTCACATCTATCTCGAAGGTTCGCCCTTCCCAGGCACCTTTAACGAAGCAGCGGTCTACTATCACGGCGGCACGGCGGTCGCCATCGAAGCAGGCCTCCTCGAGAAAGAAGAGATCGCAGACTCACTCCTCCAGATGGTGGACAACGTCCGACGCGCCGGGGCAAGCTCCATCGGGCTGACGCTCTACCCGCCCTATCCCGAAGGCAGCTTCAAGAATCCTTCGATGGGCCCCTACTCCTACCAGAACGGCGGCGACTGGTGCTGGTTCGGCGGCCGGATGATCCGCCAACTGATCCGCTACGGACTTATCGAAGAGGCCTACCGCGAGCTGACGCCCATGACGAATCGGGTGCTCCGCGTTGGCGATTTCCATGAGTGGTGGTCGCGAGACAACAAGCCCCAGGGTTCCGGACAGTATCGCGGCTCCGCAGGCGTTCTCGGCATTGCCATCGTCGAGTTGCTCGCCTGGGCTCAGCAGCATCAGGACGCGTCCGCTGAAACCGCACCGGGACAGACCGTCCTGTGGCGGATCGGCGTCACCGATGGAGACAACGCGGAGTTTGCCCTGGCCCCGCGAAGCTGGGGACAATACGAGAGCGATGGATTCTACGTTGTGGGCAGTTCGGACCCGAAAAAGGACTGGCCCTACGTTCAGCCCGGTCCGGTCGACGCGTGGGCGGGCTCGAAAACACATACATCCGTCATACTCTTCGCCCTGAAGGCCGCGCCCACCGCCGGCGATTGTCGCCTGGCTTTCAACTTCCTCGATGCACAGAGCGGCAATCCCCCAACCGTGCGTGTCGAGATCAACAATCAGACGTTCGAAAAGACTCTGCCTGCCGGCGGCGGCGACGCCTCGATCAATGGAGAGCCCAAGAAAGGCGTGCGGAGCGCGTTCGATATCGCGTTTCCCGCTTCGCTGCTGAAGACCGGGGACAACGAAGTCCGCATCACAACGCTCAAAGGCTGTTGGATGCTCTATGATTCGATAGCGATGACCACTCCCCAAGGCTTGGCCCTGAGTGATGTGCAGTCGCGAACGCTCATCGAGCAGGCCAGACCCCTGCGGGCTTTGCAGGAGCATGACGGCCGAGCATTCCAGCCGGTTTCTGTGTCTCTGCGGCATTTCGGGCCGGAGACTGACGCAAAGGTGCGTC
>CALMMH010000133.1 GCA_937868145.1 uncultured Phycisphaerales bacterium | reverse complement strand
TCCGCGTCCGCCACGACGTCCCCATCGACGTTGGAGACCCCGCCCACCAGGAGCACGGCCCCCGAATCCAAACCGGTCGCGGTGAATCCCGTCGAACGCGGGTCGAGCATCAGGCTCTCAGCCAGCGCGAATGTCCCCGTGTCCGGGTCGTAGAGTTCCACAGTTCGAGCATCGTAACGGCCGCCGAAGACGGCGATCCGCCCGCTGGGCATTAGGACCGTCTGCGCTCCGCTGCGTCCCAGGCCCAGACTGGATCCTGCACTGATCGTGGACGTGGTGGGATCGAAAATTTCGGCGCTCTGGAGCCACGGGTCCTTGTCGGAGCGGGTGCCGCCCAGGATCAGGACTCGGCCGTCGGGCAGCAGCACGCTGTTGTGAGCGTACCGGGCCTGCGTCAGGGCCGTGCGAATCTGGCCGGACCGGCCCGTGTCGATGTCGAACAGCTCCAGCGAATCCAGGGCCGTCTGCGACGAGGAGCCGGAGGCGTAGCCGTACCCGCCGGCGATCAGCACCTGATGGCTGTTGATCAGGACCGCGGTGTGGAACGCGCGGGCCACCACGAGATCGCCCAACGCTTCGAACTGGAGGGTTCGCGGATCGAACAGGCCGCAGTCGCTCTTCGGTCGCGAGCTGCTGTCCTGGCCGCCGCAGACGAACACCCTGCCGTCGGGCAGCGAAACCAGGACCGGGAACCGGACCGCGCCGCCTGAGTAAAGTTTTTCCGTGCCAAGGTACTGGTCGGTCAGATAATCGTAGACGCAATCGTGCTCGCCGTCGATCAGCAGTGCGTTGCCCTTTTCGAGCGTGACGCCCACGAAATCGGCAAATGCTCGCGTGGCCCGGCTGCTGACGAATCGTTCCGTCTCAGGGTCGAACAGCTCCATATCGGTCCTGCCTTCGCCGCCGAACAGGCCCACCTGGCCGTCGCCGAGCAGGCAGGCGACGTGGTTCTGCCGGGCTGCGTTAGGCGAGGATTCCGTGTACCGGGTCTGATAAGTGTAGCCGCCGTAGGCCAGTGAAGCCCCCGCCGCGACCGAAACCACAGCCAGAATCGCCGATAGGCACTTCGTGTGAACGTTCTCTCCTCGTCCCATTGTTGACGATGCCATTCCCTACCTCCCAATTACGCGTAGAACCAGAACCCCATATGTCCGTCTCACGCCGTGCCCGCTTCCCTGAGCGAAAGGACCCCATCCATGCACATTATTCATCGACCGGCCCCATTATACTCTTTAGCCGGCGGCCATGCTATCCCCCCTCTCTGTTCTAGGAATTTCAGCGGAACGGGGCCGCGTGGACCTCCTGGGAAATAGGGACCTGAGCCCTCCGTGGAGCCGATGAGGCCCGGCTCAGACACAGGCGTCCCGACGACTTCGTCAGTAGCCCGCCCTCTCCAAGTCCGCCTCATCGAGGTCCTCGCCAAGAACCACCTCGGGAACCTGAGTCCAGCCGACAAGGTTGAACAGCTCGACGCGGGACTCATAGGGAACGTGGGTGGGGAACCGCACCACCAGATGCGTAAAGTTCACGCCTTCGGTCGCTCGCAGAACGGCGGTGAAGTTCTTGTGCGGATAGGAAGCACTGTAATACTCGGGACATTCAAAACTGTCCAACCAGACGGTGTTCACCTTGTCCGAGGCGTTCCAAACCTCGACGCACCAGACCTGTGGGTAGTCCCGCGAATCGATCGACTGCATGACGCTCGCGGCCTGCAGAGCGACGTCCGAGTAAGCATCCAGCGTCAGGGTTTCCAGAATGGGTCTGACTTGAGGACCGAGATCCACAAGCCACTGGAGAGTCTCGTTCACGACGTTCGGGTCGGGATCGATCAGGAACTGGCGAATCGAGGCCGCAGTCAGCGTAGGACGCACCGGCGTCTGCGCGACCGTCTCCTCGAAGATCTCAGCAGTCTCGGCCGCATCGAGTCCGTCGCCGATGCATCCCCCCACCAGGAGCACGGCCCCCGATGCGAGACTCGTCGCGCTGAACCCCAACCAGCGGGGTTCGAGCATCAGATTCTGCGTCAGCTCGAACGTCCCGGTCTCAGGACAGTAGATCTCCGCTGTTCGCGCCTGAGGCTCACCGCTGAAGACGGCGATCCGGCCGCTGGGCAACCACGCGATCTGAGGTATACGCCGTTTCAAACCCAAGGCAGGTCCCTCAGTGATCGTCGAGGTGGCGGGGTCGAAGATCTCCACGCTACGCAGTCGGAGCTCCGCCCCGAGAGAACTGCCGCCAAAGAGGATGACGCGTCCGTCCGGCAGCCTCGCCGCACAATGGGAGTACCGACCGTGCAGAAGCGACGTTCGGACGGGAGTGGACCGGCCCGCGTTTGTGTCGTAGATCTCCAGGGAGTCCAGCGTTGTGAAGTCGTTCGAGGCGTTGTAGTTGTACCCGCCGGCAACCAGCACCCGATGATCGTCGATCAGGGTCGCGGTATGCTCGGTGCGAGGAACGGCAAGATCGCCCGCGGCGGAGAACCTGCGAGTCCGCGGGTCAAAGAACCCGCAGGTGGTCACGGGTTTGCAGTCGATATCCGCCCCACCGCAGATGAAAACCCTGCCATTCGGCAGCGGCACCAGAACCGGGAACCGAATGTAGCCGCCCGTGTACGTATTGCCTGCGGCGAGACAATGATCGGTCAGATAGTCGTAGATGCAGTCACGCTCGCCGTCGACAATCAATGCGTTGCCGTCCGGCAGAATGACGGCCGAGAAATCCGCGAACCACTGATTCACACGGCTCATCGTGAACTCTTCGGTCGTTGGGTCGAAGATCTCGATCGAGGACTGGCCGAAGCCTTCGAATACGCCGACCCGGTCGTCGCCCAGTCGCACGGAGACGTGACGGAACCTGGCGATGTGCGGCGGATGCAGGGTGTGGCGGAACTGATACTGATAACCCGCTCGCCCGCTGGAGCCTTGGGCCGCAAGGATCAAAGTCACAAGCAACAGCAAACTTCGAATGCTTCCGGTCTGCGCTCGCCCACGAATCGAAGGGATCATGTCTCAATCTCCATCATGCCATTTCATCGCGTTCTTTGAGCCGCCGGACGCGTTATTCCAGAACTGCCCCGGTATCGACGGCGAAGTTGTCCAGCCAAGCCTCCCCTGCCTTGATCTCCATGCCATCGGAGCCGCCGGCAAGGACCACATAGACCGGACCGCCCGACCAACGGTCCTTGAGAAGACCCGTCACGGTGCGCCAGGAGTTCGCCGGTCCGTAGCCGACGTAGCTCAGATACAATTCATCCACGGCGGCATCGTAGGACACGTACAATGCGCCGTTGTCGCAGCCTCGATCCACCCACCAATTCCCGAAACCGAATCCGTCCGCTCTCTCGGCGGCGTACTGAGATTCGTTGTCGAGGCAACCGGCCGCGAATTCGATGCGACGCGTGACCGGCGTGTCTGGGCTCGGAGCCAGACCGATCGAGACCCACCCTTCGCCCGCCGCCCTCTTGGCGAAATGGAAATCAACCTTCAGACGGAAATCCTGCGAACAATCCAGAGCCCAGCCCTTGGACAGACAAGCCGCCGAGGTTCGGTCTACCGGAGCCTGTGGCACGTGCAACTCCAGTCTGCCGTTCGTCTCCTCAACGGAGGCGACATTCGCCGCCGGCTCGTACACCTGCCATAGCGGCTCTGCCAGACCGTCTTCGAAGTCGTCGGCCCACGCGCGTTGAGGCGGAACAACAGGCCCTTCTGGCTCCTCTGGACCTTGCGGACCCTCGGGCCCCTCGAAGAACCGCGGGTAACCCTTTCCTTCGTCGATGGACCAAATCTCCGCCGTCCCGTTCTTGCTCTCGCCGGCGAAGTCCCAGCCTGCCTTCGTGAATGTCGTCGCCTTCTGCATGTTCGTGGTCGACTCCGCGGTGCCGGCGGCGCTGGTTTCCTGCCGGCTGGCCTGAGTATCCCAGAAGCACGCCGTGGCGACCGCTTTGCGCGCCAGTCCGATCAGGCCGCCGACGTGCTCTTCGCCCATCACCGACCCGACCGAATAGCAGTGACTGACGTTTCCCTCATCCACATTCCCGATCAACCCGCCGACATCCTTCTGTCCATTCACCACTCCTGTGGCATAGGAATTGTTCACGTTGCAACGTTCGCCTTTTCCGATCAATCCGCCGACATCCTCGCTGGTCTCGGAACCCT
>CALMMH010000132.1 GCA_937868145.1 uncultured Phycisphaerales bacterium | reverse complement strand
CTGTCGAGGGCCTCGCCCGTGGTTTTCTGTTTCTACATTCTCTTGTACCGCGGGCCGCCGCCGCCTTCGGGAGCCGTCCAGCGGATGTTGTCGAACGGACACTTGCGCTGGCAGGTCTTGCAGTGGAGGCAGTTCGACGGGTTGGCCGCCTTGGGCTGGCCGTGGATGGTCTCGTAGACGCCCGCCGGGCAGAACGTCACGCACGGGGCCCCCAGGACCGGCAGACACTTGCTCGTGCAGATCGTCGGATCGATGATCTGCAGGTGCGAGGGCTGCTCCTCGCGGTGCTCGGTGGCCGCCACCGCCGTGAAGCCGTCCTTGTCGAAGTTGCCGCAGGGCTTGAGCCGGTACGGCGCCGCCGTCATTGCCTCGTAGTCCTTTTCCACGTGGAACTGCGGCAGCCAACCGCCCAGAACTGACAACGGCATGCCCTGGAGCGGGCCGAACTTCGCGACCGTCTGGCGGAAGTTCTTGGCCGATTTCATTTCCTTGGCGATGTTGGACTGCTCGACGTTGGCCGTGTACTTGGCCGCCGCGGCGCCCGGATTGTCGAGCGAGGCGACGATGGCCTTGGCCGCCAGCATGCCGGACTCGAGGGCGTTGTGCAGACCCTTGATCTTGCACATGTTCACGAAACCGGCGCTGTCGCCGAGGAGCATGACGTTGCCCTTGCCGATGCTCTGGGTCTCGGGATCGCGCGGGACGGCGTACCAGCCGCCCTCGGGGATCATCTTGGCACCGGCCTCGACGACCGTGCCGCCTTCGATGTATTGCTTGACGAGCTTGTGCTCCTTGAACCGCGCCAGCGCGTCCTGCGTGTTGAAATCGCGATACTTCCAGTCGAGTCCGACGATCATGCCGACGGCCAGATGGTCCTGCTCGCCGGCGTAGACGATGCCGCCGCCGAACATGCCGGGACCGAGGACCGGAGTCCAGATCGGATAGCCCATCGCGTGGATGACCCGGCCGCGGGTGAACTTGTTGTACTGTTCCGGCGAGACCTTGATCAGCTCCTTGACGCCGAGCGAGTAGAGCTGCGGCGACCGACGCTTGAGGCCCGCCGTCTCGACGAACCGCTCGGTGACCAGGCCGTCGCAGCCTTCGGCCAGAACGATGAACCGGGCCTCGATGGTTTCGCCTTCGCAGTAGTTGGGTTGCTTGTGCCCTTCCTTGTCGACGCCCTGATCGACGAGCTTGACGCCCTCGGCGAGGGTGTCGCCGTTATGAACCACGTGGTCGGCCGCGAAGCCCGTGAGGATCTCGATGCCCATGCCGCGGGCGATCCCGCCGAGCCATTTCGTCAACCGGCTGATCGACACGGAGTAGTCGCCGTGGTGAATCATCTGCCCGAAGGCCAGGCCCATGCTGCGGGCCATCTTGAGCATCGGGAAGATCCCGAACGCCATGTTCTTGCCGAGCAGGAACGTGATATCGTCCTTGTCGATCACGTTGGCGAGGACCTGCTTGGCCTCGTCGCTGTCGCGCCAGCCGGGCTTGGCGGCGTCGAGCAACGTGCTCAGCGGCTCCTTCTCCAGCACCGCGCCGGAGAGGTTGTGGTAGCCCAGATCGAGGGCCTTGTCGATCACGCAGACATCGATGTCGGGTTTGAGAACTTTCAGTTGAATCGCTGTCGCAAGCCCCGCCGGGCCCGCGCCCACGACCAGGACCGACGCTTTGTTGAAGTCACTGTGATTAGGCACGTTCTACCTCTCGATTATAGTCCATTGTAGGGGCGACGCATGCGTCGCCCGTACCCAATTCCCGTGGTCACGCTTCGTGCAACGCCTCGACCAGTTTCGGAACCACGTCCTCGACGGTCCCGACCATGTAGTAGTCGCACTGTTTGAAGATCGCGGCGTTCGGGTCGCAGTTGACCGCCACGATCGTCTCGCTGTTGGCGACGCCGATCATGTGCTGGATCGCGCCCGAGATGCCCAGCGCGACGTAGAGCTTGGGACCGACGGAGGTGCCCGTCTGGCCGACCTGGTGGATTCGCTCGATGTATCCCTGCTCGACGGCGGCACGCGAAGCGCCCCGCTCGGCGGCCGCTTCCAGCTTGCGTCCCAGGGCGCCGGTCAGATGGCCGACCAGCTTGTCGAAGCCGTCGCGGCTCGCCATGCCCTTGCCGCCGGAGACGATCACGTCGGCGTGCAGGTTCACGGCGCCGTGGCCCATCTCCGTGTTGATGATCTCGAGGCTGACGTCGCCCTCGGTGATGTCGACCTTGTGATGGATGATCTTGCCCTTGCGGGAAGGATCGGCCGGGATGCGCTTCATCACGCCGGGACGAGCGGTCGCCATCTGGCACTTGGAACTTTTCGTGCGGATCGTCGCCATGACGTTTCCGCCGAGGGCCGGACGGGTCTGCAACAGCAGGCCGATCTCGCCCTTTCGCGAGCTGTCGCGGATGTCGAGACCCGTGCAGTCGGCGGTCAGGCCGCAACCGGTGCGATAAGAAATCATGGGAGCCAGAGACCGGCCCTGCGGCGTCGCCGCGTACAGGACGATCTGCGGAACATACTTGTCGATGGCGTCGGCGATCGCCTTGCGGTAAGCGGTCGGATCGAACTCGGCCAGCAGATCGTGCTCGATGGCGTAGACGTGGTCCGCGCCGGCGGCGATCAGCTCCTCGGCCATGTGGGTGACGTTCTGGCCGGCGATGCAGACGCCGACCTGGGTCTCCAGGGAGTCGGCCAGCTCGCGGGCCTTGCCGGTCAGCTCGAAAGTCGCGGGATGCAGCACGCCGTCGGCGTGCTCGGCGGCGACCCACACCTCGCCCTGGAACGCCGGCTCCATCGCCTTCATTCCGGCCAGCATGTCCTCGACGGACTTCTGGGGCAGCTTCGCGCCGACCGCGGCGAGGATCTTCGCCTGCATCGCCTCATCGATCTGTTCGACTTTCTTGACGTTGAGGTCTTTGAGGACCTGGGCCAGCAGGTCGTAATCTTCCTGCTCCTTGACCGTGGCCTCGAACGGCCGTTGGTAGAAGCTGGTGCGACGTTTGGGCAGGACGTACTTGCCGCCCTCCTTCTTGCCGCCGCCGGTCGCCTGGCCGTTGCCCTTCTTGAAGTTCTCAACGATGATCTTGGCCAATTCCTTGGCGTCGGTGACATGCTTGCATTTGCGGGTGCTCTTGGCGGGCGGGAAGACGCGAATCACGGCCGTCTTGGAGCCCTTGGCGCCGATGAGCGGTGCATTGATGTCCGCGGCGGTCCACTGAATCACCGGGGCCTTGGCCGCCCAGCGAGTCCCGCCGAACGAGGCGAACAACGGATACTCGTACTTGGCGACGGTCAGCACGGCCGGCAGCTTCTTGGCCGCGACCGTCTGGCTGCCGCCGCTGATGATGCGGGTGAATTCGAAGCGATTGTTCTTAAACTGGGCGCCCGTCACATAGGCGATGCAGGGCAAGCCCAATTCCTCGGCGAGTTGTGCGGGCACCTGGGCCGTGTCGCCGTCGACCGACTGCATGCCGGCGACCACGTAATAGTCGTCGCCGCAGTTGAGGGTCTCCTTGACGACCCGGCGGATGGCACAGGCCAGGGGGTTGGCCGTGGCGACCGTGTCGGCCCCGCCCAGGGCCCTGTCGGTCAGCAGCACGACCTGATCGACCGCGCGGGCTAGGCTGTACCGCAGCACCTCCACGGCCATCGGCGGACCCATAGTCACCGCGACGATCCGGGCCTTGGCGTCGCCGCTGATCTTCCTCATGTGGCTCGCGAACGCCAGCGCCTGCGCGTCCAGCTCATTGATGACGTTGGCCAGACGCGAACGGACGAGCGTGCCCGTTTCCGGGTCGAACGCGTTGTCCGTAATCTGCGAGACGTCGGGAACCTGCTTGACCAGTACGATGTAGTCACTCATAAGCAAATTTCCTAAACTGAAACACCCTTAGCGGTCGGGGTATTGGGAGCGTGGATGGGACGTAGAATCTCCGCCGCCCCACCTGACTACGCTACTCGTTTGTGACTTTCGTGCGACCAATCTTCCAAGACCACCATATCTATCCCAGGCGGTAAATTGCGCATGATAGGGCCCCGTTACAACCGTGTCAACGGATTTCGGTTAAAAGCCTGTCAAGGCTGAGCAGATCATGACTATCGGACGTTCCGTACTACAATCCTTCAGAACATCGTTTTTGATGCGTGATTTCTATG
>CALMMH010000131.1 GCA_937868145.1 uncultured Phycisphaerales bacterium | reverse complement strand
GGGATCAGCCGCATGAACGCGTTCAACCAATTCAATTGCAATTTCGAACAGATTCTCGAGATGACCCGGGCCGCGAACATGGCTGTGCGGGCGGCCGGCAGCCGGGGCGTGCGAATCGTGGAGGTCAGCAGTCCCTGGGGCGAGTATTACGCCACGACCCCCAACAGCATTCCGCCGTTCGTCTATATGGACATGGTCGTCCAGAGCGGCACCAGCTTCGACGCCTTCGCCTTGCAAGTCCGTTTCGGCAAGAATGAAACGGGACTCCACCTGCGGGACATGATGCAGATCTCGTCGATCCTGGACTGCTTCGCTCCGATCGCCAAGCCCCTGTACATTACCGACGTGGAGGTTCCCAGCGAGAACGGCGACGGCAAGTTCGATCCCGACGCCGCCGGCGTTTGGCACCGCAAGTGGGATCAGTCCCATCAGGGCCAGTGGCTGGAGCGGTTCTATCGGATTGCGTTGAGCAAACCCTTTGTCGAGGCCGTGAATTACGGCAGCCTGGCCGACGGGGACGGTGGAGCGATCAGCCATAGCGGACTGCTCACGCAGGACCTGGAACCGAAGGAATCCGTGGAAATTCTCAAGAAGCTGCATCTGTCCGTGTTGAAGCGATAGCCTGTTGCATCCGTAACGGGGCATCGTATGGAAGCGTTGGAGGCGGGGAAAAACCGCGGACTGGAGGCCGTTCAATCTCTGGGATTTCTCGTGGGTTTGTGCGCCTGCGTGATCGCGGGGACGCTCTTTGCCGCCGCGGCCCTGCACCGCAGGATCGACTCCCGACAGTCTCAATCCGTCGCGAGAATCAATCCCAACAACGCCTCCGTGTACAGCCTGGCCCGGCTTCCCGGCATCGGAGCGTCGCGGGCCCGCGCAATCGTCGAATTCCGCGACCGTCGAAAGACCCGGGAGGGATGCGGGCCGGCCTTCCAGTGCGCCGAGGACCTGGCTCAGGTCAAAGGAATCGGTCGTGCTACGATTGAAACGATACGCCCCTGGCTGCAATTCGACCTTCCGGCGGACGGCAACGATCTCCCGGGAAGATGACGAACGCTCTGAATTCGACTCCGGGCGGCAGCGGCAAGCCATCCTTCCCGGCCGTCTCCTGGGAGCGGGAGCCTGCCCTGGCCCGAATTCTCTTGACCTGCGAGCCGTTTTTGCGTACTTAGTCTCCGAAAACTGGACAACACCCTTTTGAAAGGTGCGCGCACAATGAAAGTCAGCCAAAGAGCCAAGGCCGTAGCGCCGTCCGCGACGCTGGCCGTGACGAACCGGGCCAATGAGTTGAAGGCCCAGGGCATTGACATTGTAGGATTCGGGGCCGGCGAGCCCGATTTTGACACGCCGGAGTACATCAAGGAAGCGGCCATCAAGGCCATGAAAGAGGGCAAGACCAAGTACACGCCCGCTTCGGGCATCCCGGAACTGCGGAAGGCCATCGCCCACAAATTGGAAACCGAAAACGGACTGAAGTACACCCATGAGCAGATCGTCGTCAACATCGGCGGCAAGCACTCGGTCTACGAAGCGATGCAGGCCGTGCTCGATCCGGGCGACGAGGTCCTGCTGCCGGCCCCGTACTGGGTGACCTATCCCGAGGCCGCAGGCCTGGCCGGCGCGACCGTGAAGATCCTGGAAGGGGATAAAAGGCACGACTACAAGATCACGCCGGAGCAGTTGAAGAAGGCGATCGGGCCCAAGACCGCCATGCTGATCCTCAACTCGCCCAGCAACCCCGGCGGGTTCAGCTACACGCCGGACGAGCTGCGGGCCCTGGCCAAGGTCCTTGAAGGCACGAACGTGGCCGTGATGTCGGACGAGATCTACGAGAAGCTCATCTATGGCAGCACGAAGTTCATCAGCTTTGCGGCCCTGAGCCAGGACGCGTTCAACCGCACGCTGACGCTCAACGGCCTGAGCAAGGCCTACTCGATGACCGGCTGGCGGCTCGGCTACACGGCCGGACCGCTGGACGTCATCAAGGCGATGGCCCGCCTGCAGGACCACATGACGAGCAACCCGGTCACCTTCGCCCAATACGCGGCGATCGCGGCCATGGGTCCGCAATCAGCCGGGGCCATCGAGAAGATGCGGGTCGAGTTCGAGAAGCGTGCCCGCTACATGGCGGACCGCCTGCGAGCAATGCCCGGCGTCGAGTGCGTCGAGCCGACGGGCGCGTTCTACTGCTTCCCGGACGTGTCGTCGCACTACGGCCGAACCATCGGCGGTGTGAAGCCCACGGGCAGCATGGACTTCGCCAAGGCCCTCTTGGAGCAAGCCAACGTCGCTGTGGTCCCGGGCCTGCCCTTCGGCTGCGACAAGAACGTGAGATTGAGCTTCGCGACCTCGATGCAGCAGATCACCAAGGGTCTCGACCGCATGGAGAAGTGGCTGAAGTAA
>CALMMH010000130.1 GCA_937868145.1 uncultured Phycisphaerales bacterium | reverse complement strand
CCGGCCTTCACTTCTCGCAATAAGTCCGATGATGTGTCCCGCACCGTCAAGCCATACTTCGCCAGTCACTGCGAGTTGATCAGTCGAACGGCCCTCATAGAGTGTTAGAGAGAAGGCATCTACCTCCTCATCGTACGAGAATGAAATGGACCCAGGATAGTTCGCGATATCGCTTTCCAGTCGATCAAGACATCTTCGCCCAACGTGGAGCTTCAGGTTTATTATCTCGACACCAATTGCTTGCCCAGTGGCGTCAAAGTCCAAGACCAAGCGAATCGGCACAACCCTGTCAACTGGCGCACCTTTCCTGAAACAGATCTCCAATCCTGATCCCGCCATCTCTGGTTCCACACATCCTTCCATCTGCCTGTCCTTCCATATACACTATGGTTTCCCTCTGTGAGCAGAGACAATCCCGCCTCCACGTCCAGTTACCACGGTAACATCGTTCACTGGATCGTAATGCACAACTTTGCCCCCTGAGACCGGTATTCCGACTGTTGTGTCAATTGTGTTGTCCACAACGCTCCCTGGGATGTTACGTATGGGTCCTCTTTCGGTCCCATAGTGGCGAGTAAGTGGCCTTCCGGCGGGTGTAGTACCATATGTGCTTCCGCGAGTCGGGCCGTTTAATACTCTACCTCCGACCTCCGATGTGACGATACCAATAGCCGTAGAGCCAGTAAGTCTGCCGATCGCGTTCCCATTCGTGTAGGCATCCGGGCTGGTTACATCGTCATATAACTGACCGATCGCATCCGGTATCCCCGCAATGTCGGACGGAATGTCGGCTATCGTCCCGAGTGGATCAACGATGGCTTGTGTCACGCCTTCCTTGAAGGCGGACAATGACTGACCGATACCGACCGTGAACCCGCACAATGAGCGACACGTGCGATTGGAATTAACGAAATCGCTCCATTGCTTCCACGCATTTGCAGCCCAAGACGATTCCTTGCACAGACCCGAGGAGTCTACGGAGCCTACTGGATTGTCTGCACAATAACAATACAGATTCAGTCCATCCCCATAGCCACTCGGATCCGGCTGAAGGAAACGACCGGTATAGTAGTCGTAGTAGCGGGCACGGTAGTAGTAGAGGGCCGTCTCGGCGTCGTAGGCTCGGCCGGTGAACAGGTAGGGGTTGCCGAAGGCGCTTTCCTCGATCACCGCGCCGGCGGCGTTGCGGATCGTCGGGCGGCCGAAGACGTCGTATGCGTACCGCTCCACGGGGACACTATTCACATCGCAAAGAGCCACGACGGAGCCCAGGCCGTCAAGATGGTAGTAGTACAGGGCATTGGCGTCCGCCGCATCTATCAGGCATATCGGCTCGTCGATCCCCGGGCCATAAACGAATTTACGCAGCGACGTGCCCGCGCCGTCGTACTCCGTAATGCCAACTCGCAACAACTGAGAAGGACTTCCAGCTCAGTATCCGGCCGCACCCTGCATCGATCGATTACAGAGCCTGGTGTACGGACGGATGGTCCCTGGTCGGTATCAGGCAGACCTTCCCTTTCCCCCGCTGGTATCCATAAAGCGATAAACGCACCTCGCGAACGCGACCGGACCACAACGTTCCTACAACTACAGTCAGGCACCTCGATCCGATCTATCCAAGGGCGGTCCTTGCAAATCCCGGCTCCGGCGGCTATGATGGCTGCATGGCGAAAAACCTGTCAGACAAAGAAAAACAAATGCCGGCGGCCATCAATAAGAAGGCCTACCACGACTTCGAATTCGTCGAGAAGTACGAGGCCGGGATCGAGCTGCGCGGCAGCGAGGTCAAGTCGCTGCGGGCCGCGCCGGCGGATCTGACCGGCTCGTACGCCAGGATGATCCAAAACGAGTGCTGGCTGGTGGGAGCCAAGATCGCCCCCTATCAGCAGGCCGGCCACATGAACCACGAACCGACCCGCAAGCGAAAGCTCCTGCTGCACCGGGCCGAGCTGCACCGGATCTGGACCAAGCTCGAGCAGCGAGGCTTCACGCTGGTGCCCGTGCGGCTGTACTTCAGCGGCAAGGGGCTAGCCAAGGTCGAATTGGCGCTGGCCAGCGGCAAGCGGCAGTACGACAAGCGAAAGAGCATCACCGAACGGGCGCAGAAACGCGATATCGACCGGAGCATGAAAAACTACAGGGGAAGATAACGATGGCAGACGAAGGAAAGAAACTCATCATCGACGAGGGTTGGAAGGAGCAGGCGCAGCGGGAGAAGGAGACCCTGGCCGCCAAAGAAGAGAAGGAAAAGGAGAAGCAGGCAGCCGAGGAAGGCGACGCCGGCGGTCCTCTGCCCCCGGGCAGCTTCGCCACGCTGGTCAGCATGCTCACGACGCAGGCGCTGTTCGCGATGGGTCTGATCCGCGTTCGAGGCGAGGACCCGCACGAGCCGGACATGGAGATGGCCCGCTACAACATCGACATGCTCGAGATGCTCTCGGAAAAAACCAAGGGCAACCTGACGCCCGAAGAGCAACAGATGCTCAAGAACACGCTGAGCGACCTGCGGATGGGGTTCGTCAGCGTGGCCAATCAGCTGGGAACACAAGAACAAGGTTGATTTTTGATGGGTGATTGTTGATTTGAAGAGCAGCGACTTGGCGCCTTCTTGAATCAACCATCCCACATGAGGACATGAGTTTTGGCCAATATTCTGGACACCATCGTTGCCAACAAACGGGAAGAAGTGCGGGAGCGGCAATCGCACACCTCGATGGAGGAACTCCGGAAGCGAATCGAAAGTCTGCCCCGGTGCCGGAACTTCTACAAGGCGGTGACCAAGGGGAACGTGCGGGGCATCAACGTGATCGCGGAGGTCAAGAAGGCGTCGCCCTCGGCCGGCGTGATCCGTCCCGACTTCGATCCGGTGGCGATCGCCCGGACGTACGAGAAGTGCGGGGCCGACGCCATCAGCGTCCTGACCGACGAGAAGTACTTCCAGGGCAGGCTCGAATACGTCAACCGGGTCAAGGAAGCGGTGTCGCTGCCGGTCCTGCGGAAGGATTTTATCATCGATCTATGGCAGGTGTACGAGTCCAGAGCCGCCGGCGCCGATGCGATCCTGCTGATCGCCGAAGCGATGGCGCCGGGCACCCTGATGGACCTGATGATCGCCGCGGCGGAGCTGACCCTGACCGTGCTGGTCGAAGTCCACGACGTGGACTCGCTCTTGGCCGTGCGGAGCATGATCGGGTTCCCCAAGAAAGGCTACAGCGTGCTGGGGATCAACAACCGCGACCTGACCACGATGCAGGTGGACGTGCGGACGACCACCCGGCTGGCGAGCGTGCTGGACGACGACGCGGAGATCGTCTCCGAAAGCGGGATCAAGACTCCCGCGGACGTGCAGAAGCTCAAGTCCATCGGCGTGCGGGCCGTCCTGATCGGCCAGACCCTGTGCGAGCAGCCCGACATCGAGAAGAAGTTCCGCGAACTGTTCGGTTGAACGGCGGTCAGATTGCATTTCTGACCTATGGGAAGACATGAAACCGAGGGTCTACATAGAAACCCCGATTCCGAGCTACCTCGCTGCGAGACCCACGCGGGACTTGATTGTCGCAGCCCATCAGGAGATCACTAGACTGTGGCGGTCGGAGTAAACCCATGTGGAAAGATCCCATTGTAGAAGAGGTTCGCGCAATCCGTGAGAAACAGGCCAGCTCGCACGGTTTTGACCTCCGCAGGATCATGGCCGACGCCAAGGCCAGACAGGGCACGTCCGGTCATTCCGTCGTGTCATTTGCACAGGGCAAACGCCCGCCGCATGCTAAATGCACGGCGACGAAGCCGTGACGATCACAGGCCGACCTTACTCCATGGCTTCCGAAAGGCGTGATTCGAAGACAGAGCATTCCCGTATGAGCCGCCCGGAACTCAGGTCAAAGCCGGGATCAGGATTCGCACGCCCACCATGGCCAGCGCCGCGGCCAGGCTCCGCATGATCCATCGGCCATGAATGCGTTTGGACAATCGTGCGCCGATCTGCGCGCCGATGACCGCTCCGGCCGCAATCGTCAACGCGAGAGGCAATTCCGCCCACCCCAGCGCCCCGTCGAGGATGTGCATCGTCGTGGCCGTCAGCGACATCACCATCAGAATGAAATGGCTCGTCGCGGTGGCGATGTGCACCGGGAAATCCAGCAGGTGCACCATGGCCGGGACGTGGATGATGCCGCCGCCGATGCCGAGCATGCTGGAGGCCACGCCCACCGCGAAACTCAACGTCATGCCCAGCGCGAGATTGTAGGCATAGACGTGCCGCGTCCCCTCGGCGTCGATCAGCGTCCGATGGGACGTCGCTTTCAGCCATGGCTTGGACTCATTGCCGAAGAAGCTGCGGATGAAGATGAAGGCCCCGCCGACAAGCAGGAACAGGCCAAAGGCCAGGTTGAACGCGTGGCGAGGCACCCGGTGAATCAGGAAGGCCCCTGCGATCGAGCCGGGAACGCCCGGCAGCAGGAACAACAGGCCCGACGTGAAGTCCACGCGTTTCATCCTCGCGTACGACCAGGTCCCGCTGGTGGCGTTGAAGAACACGACCGCCAGCGAGATCGCGGTCAACGTGGCGGGATCGGCGCCGGGATAGGCCAGCAGCAGAATCGGCATCAGGATAAAACCGCCGCCGGCGCCGATGAGCGTGCCGAACGCTCCGACGGCGATACCAAGCGGAAAGAGCAGCAAATACATCATGGTCGACAGTTTATGGGCTCCTGCATCACAGGGCAAGAGTCCTGACATCCCCATTTGACCCGATCCCGCGGAGGCTCTACAATGCGGGTATAGATGCCCACCGGAGATGACGGGGGCTCAACCGGACTGCGGGAGAAGATCGATGAAACGCGGAATTCCTCTGAATCAATCCAAGTGGGTCATCGAGCCGGGATGCGTCGTGCTCGTGACCGGCGGCACCATGGCCAAGGCCAACGCGATGACGATCAGTTGGCAGACGCCGATCAACACGGCCGACCCCTGCCTGGTCCTGCTGGTGATGGGCCAGACCCGCTACACCTACGAGCTGATCAAGCAGAACAACCAACTGGTCATCAACGTGCCCGGCGAGAACCTGTTGGAGCAGACGCACCTCCTGGGCACGGTCAGCGGCCGTAAGGTGGACAAATTCCAGAAGGCCGGCCTGACCCTGGAGCCCGCCAAACTGGTGCAGCCGCCGTGGATCGCCGAGTGCGCGGGACATCTGGAGTGCCAGATCGTAGAGACCTTCACCGTCAAGACGCATGACCTGCTGATCTGCGAGGTCGTCCACGCCGCGGCGGAGGAGGCCTTCTTCGACGGCGCCTGGATGCCAGAGAAGTTCCACACGCTCCACTACATGCAAAAGACCCAGTACGGCGTCCTCACCCGGCGGCTCGACGCCGCTCAGTAGTCTTCACCATTGACCCGTCCCCCCCCGGCGGCGTATAAAGGATGGCTTAGACCGAAATGAATCCGACCGGGGAATCCCTGATGGCCGATACGCAACGCAATACATGGATGGCGAAACTCAAGAGGACGTTCACGTCGGTGCTGCCGGTCTCGCCGCAGCGCAAGGGACACTGCATCAACTGTGGGGCCTGCTGCCGGCTGCCGGTCGAGTGCCCGTTCCTCAAGACCAACGGCGACGGCAAAGGTTATTGCGGCGTCTACCCCCTTCGCCCGCTGAACTGCCGGAAGTACCCCCGCACCGATTCCGAACATATCACCAAGGACACCTGCGGCTTCCATTTCGAATAACGGTCCTCCGTCTCCCCGGCGCTCCCGTTCGGAGTTCCGCGTTTACGCGGGTCCAACGGTCCGGGCGGCTTGAGGATCCCTCAAGCTACGCGAAAGAAGCCGGCTGCGCCGAAAGACTCTCGAACCCGCCTAAGGGCGGCTGGTTTCTCCTGATGGATAGAGGAAGAAACAGACTGATCCGGAATCCGTCGCTGCGCGACGGGAGTTTACCGCATTGGAGGCCACCAGCAGTAGGGGTGCTGCGCACGCCCTCAGGGGAGTGTTTCGCTCCCATACCGTGCTGGAGACCCAAAGCGGTAAACCCCGCAAGCAGGTTTGCTTCGGGCCCGCATTTGTGTCGTTCCTATAACCGGGACGGTCCTTTCGCCACACGTCTGCCCCTCTCGCGCGATCTCCTGCCATTAATCGGGCCGCCGGAACATCTGGGCTACTAATCCGCAACAACTGGAAACGATTTCCAGATAACTGAGGAGGAGACTCGCAAGTCATTTCCTGACAGAACCTTGTGACTGGACGAGAGAGTGCGTGTAACGCATTATGGGGTGCCAGCGGAGCTATTAGAGATTCGTCCGAGCCGCCCCCCTCTCTCCGCTGGCACCCTGCAAAGCGATAAACGCTCTTGGCTCCGGCCGAAGGCCGGCCTGCGTGAATCCCAGTCCCTCTACTTGCGGGCTACGCACTTGCTTCGGCTCCCACGATGGGGTATCATAGGATCGGAAATGCGGTTCATGGATGGGCCCCCGCGACATGCGAACGCAGAGACGGTCGCGGGGATGTCGTGAGAACCGGCTGGGGAGGATCGAGCGAGAGACGCACTCCGGCCCTTGTGGGAGACCCGATCATGCAACATCCGAAACGAACGTCCGCCCGTCTGGCTTCCGCGTTGACTCTGGCTGTCCTGGC
>CALMMH010000129.1 GCA_937868145.1 uncultured Phycisphaerales bacterium | reverse complement strand
GGACCCGCGATTCGCCCGGTTCCTGACCGGCGACAACACGTTCGCCATCGACGACGCGAGCTGTTCGGTCGCCATCGCCGACGAGAGCGGTCTCCTGAACGTCAACATCCTCAAGAACGCCAACGGAGAAATCGACCGGCGAAGCATCGATCAGTTCCTCCGACTCATCGACCTCGTGAACGCGCAGCAGGACAGTTCCGAGCGGATTGGCTACGGCGTGATCCCCTGTCTGATCGACTGGATCGACGCCGACGACGAGGTGACGCATCTCTCGTTCATCCAGCATGAGAACACCGGGGCCGAGAACAGCCACTATCGGGGTCTCTCGCAGCCCTGCTCGTGCCGGAATCGGCCGCTCGACGCGGTGGACGACATGCTCGGGGTCGAGGGAATCACTCCCCAGGCCCTGGGCCGCCTGCGTCCTTACCTGACCTGCCTCGGCGACGGCAAGATCAACATCAACGCGGCGCCCCGGCTCGTCATCGAGTCCCTCTCGGAACAGATGAACGGCGCGATGGCTCAGATGGTCATCAACCAGCGCAGGCTCAAACCGTTCGAGAACGTCGCCCAGCTCAAGAGCCTGTCGGGAATGACCGATAATGTCTACCGAGCCATCAAGGACAGGATTTGCGTGAGTCCGAAGGACCGATTCTACCGCGTTACCTCGCGGGCGAGCCTGGCCGATCGCAAATGCGCCGTCGAAGCCCTGTTGCGAAGAAACACCCAGGCCGGAACGGTCGATATGATTCTCTACCGGGAGATGTAGAGACGCCGGATCGGACGTCTCTGCCGCCGGCCATGAATTGCAGTAGCTGAAGGCAAAGAATGCCCAAAAAATGCATCGGAATCGATATCGGACGCGTGCATATCCGCGCTGCGCAGATGGCTCGGACCGCGGAAGGCCTCCGCCTGGAAAAGACGTTCGACACGCAGGCCCGCCGGAGCACCGACTCGCTGGCGGCGATTCTGCATTCGCTGATACAGGAACAGGGATTCGACCCGCGGGCCGAAGTGGCCGTGTCCTTGCCCCATCACACGTGCTTCTTCGCGGACGTTCAGACCGACGCCGCAGGCGTGGCCGCACTCCAGGGGGGCGATGCCTCGTGCCTGCGGAATTGCTTCCCCATCCCGGTCGAGGACGCGATTGCTCAGGTCTGCACCGCCCAGATTTCCGCGGACGGCCGCCATTCACTGCTGGTCGCCGCCATATCGTGCGACCAGATCCGCGAGCATCTGGCCGCGCTCGACGAAGCCAAAATCAAGCCGGCCCGCATGGACGCCCCGATGATCGCCGCTCAGACGGCCATCGTGACAAATCATCCGGCGGCCGCCAGGGGGCTGGCCGTGATTCTGTACGTAGACGAGGCCACGCTCAGCATCGCCGTGACGCAGGACGGCAACCTCCTGCTGGTCCGCAACCTGCCCATGTTCGCCGGCGACACGCAGAACATCGAATCGCTCGCCCAGCAAACGGCCGAAATCGTCGCCCAGGAGATTGAGATCACCTGGAAGCGACTGTTCGCCAAAGACCCCGAGGCGGGCCTGTGCCTCTTCCTGATCGCCTCCGACCGCATGACGGAGCTGCTCGTTCCGGCCATTCGCGAAAAAATCGACAGCCGGATCGTTCCCGTCAGACCGTACACAGACACCGCCGGATTGCGGCCTATGGAGGTCGGCTCCTCCCTGTGCGTCGCCCAGGGACTCGCCCTGCGGGCGCTGCAGCCTCAAACCGCAGGCCCCATCGACTTCCTCGCAGCCTACCGGGCCAAGACCCAACCGGCAGTTCGTCCGAGGAGAGAACTGGCCATCTGCGGCGGTCTGGCCGCCGCGGTCGCGGCGGTTTGGGTCGTGAGCCTGTTCCTCCAGCTCTCGTCGCTCGAATCCCAGTACAAGAGCCTCAAGGAGCAGGAGCAGACGATCTTCCGACGCGCCGTTCCCGAAGAATCGACCATCGTCAACGCAGCGGCGCAACTCCAGCAGAAGCTGGACGCCCTCCGCAAGGACTGCGCGATGTTCACCTGCTTCAATCCCGGCCGACCCGGACCGCTGGAGGTTCTGTACACACTCAGCCGTCAGGTTCCCGCTACGGGAACCCTGCGGCTGCACGATGTGCTGATCGCCGGCGACTCCATCGCGATCGTCGGCACGTGCGATTCGTTCAACACGTTTTTCGAATGGCAGCGTCTGATCGAGAACACGCCGGGGCTGCGGTTCACAAGCGAGCCCCAGCCGGAGAAGACCTCCGATTCGAAGGTGGGGTTCAGAGTCCCGCTATCTACAACGGAGAAGAAGCCCTCATGATCCAGCTGGCACCGCGAGAAAAGACGCTTTCCATCTTCCTGGTCGCCGCCCTCGGCGCCTGGGCCGCCTGGACTCTGGCTGTCAAACCGGCCCAGGAACGCATCCACAAGCTCGAACAGATTATCCCGGAAAAACAGACCCAATTGCGCGAGCTCCAGGCCAAGGGCACAGAGTACATGGCCCTGGCGAACGAATTCAAAGGCCTGCGGGCCAAAATGGCCTCGCAAGACCCGAGCTTCCAACTGATGCCCTTCCTCGAGACGATGATCCAACGCCACAAGCTGGCGGGCCACGTCACCAAGATGAGCCAGAACACCGTCCAGCCTCAGCCGGATTACTCGGAGACCGTTGTCACCATCGAGATGCAGGACGTCACATTGAAACAGCTCATCAGCTTTCTGAGCGCCGTCGAGACCACCGACGCGGTCGTGCGGGTCGGCAGTCTGCACATCCGCAAGGACGCCACCAACGACGCCTTGATCGACTCCACGGTGGAGGTCTACAGTCCCCGCGTCGCAAACGCATCCACTCAGGTCGCCCAGGTTCCGTGACGTTTCCGGTCAGGCCTCTTCGACCACCTTGAATCCCATGAGGCTGCCCAGGTTGCGGACGCTCTGCATGCGGTCCCCGAAGAACACCACGCGGTGCAGCAGCGTCATGACGCCGCCTTCGACGACGCCGGCGCCCCAGTTGTGGAACATGCTGTTGGCGTCCTTGACCTTCGTCCAGAACTGGGTCCGGCAGCCGAGCTCGTCCTTGGTGATCTTGAAGATCTCGCCGGTCGAGATGACCATCGTGTCGAGGTTGACGAACTTGGCGCACGTGACGGCCTGATTGAGGGGCATCTCCACCTCCAGGGCCACGCCTTTGTCGCTGTCGGTCTGGGTGCGGATCGAGAACGGCAACCGTTTGCTCGCGGGACCCGCCATCTTCGTAGCGCTGGTGCAGTGGAAATGGATCAGAGCGTTGCTGGCGGTGTCGAAGACCGGGTCGCTGATGAATCCCGGCACGCCGAACGCGTAATTAAACATGAGCATGGTCAGCGTCGAATCCATGTCGCCTTCGCAGGCCCCGACCAGACCGAGGTCGCCCAGCTTGCTGAACGCAAAGCACCCTTTGGCCGGTTCCCCCATGCAGTTGGAGCTGGTGACCGCCTGGGCCCCCTTCTCGATCATCAGGTTCTTGACCGCCAGATAGTACCGGGCCGCGTTGATGATCTCGTCTTTCGTCGGTTCGACGATCCTCTTGGCCTTGCTGAGCCAATACGTCTGGGCTTCGGCCTCGGCGTCCTTCAGGCTGACCGCCTGATGGGCCTTGAGGGTCTCTTCGACCGTGACGGGGATCATCTCCGTCCCGAGCCTGGCCTTGACCTGCTCGACGTTGCACGCGGCGGTTGAGCCCACCGGTCCGCGGATAACCAGAATGCGGGTTTTGGCCATGTTCGGTTTGACCCGGAGCAGCCTCGCCGCGTTCTCCAATTCGCTCCAGTCGCTGGAGGGCAGCAGAATCACGCTCTTGCCCTGCTTCTGCCACGTGGGAAAATACATCCAGCCGTGGCCGCTGAAGGGCTGCGAGAAGACCGCGGTCGGCAGTCCGAGGTCGATGATCTTGGTCATGGCCGCCAACGGGGCGTCGCCGCCGTGGCCGCAGAGATGGAACAACAGCACGGCGTCCGCTTCTTTGATCTTCGGCAACACCTGCTCGATCTCGACGTCCTGCACGAGTTCGCCGCCGATGAACTTGACGTCGCCGAGCTTGTACTCGACGTTGGCCAGGTAGCGGTTGAACTTCTCGATCTCGTCGGTCGGCCGGGACAGGTAGATCCCGCCGGTGCGTCCGATGAACACCTTGTAGATCTTCACCGGCGGCATCTTCGGCGGCCAGTTCGCCTCCTGATCCTGAGCCGCTGCGAGTTGCGTGCTCAGCAGCACCGCCCCCGCTCCGGCCGCACTGACGCCCAGAAACTCCCGTCGATTCATCTGCTCGCTCACGATCGCCGCTCCTTTCTTGGCAGGGCGTGCCGTACACACCGACATTCGTCCGTGTCGATGCGATGGCGTGCGAGGCACACCCGACAGACTGCTCAACCACGCGCCGGCAACTTGACGGCACACGCGGGATATTGTGTCATCTTCGGCGCGGAACTTCCACCGTTTTCCGGATTTTCCGATTGAAACTTGCACGCAGGCCGGGTCAGGATGAAACTATGCTGCTTTGGGCATCAACCGACAGGATTTGTGGAGCGTCTCGAATGAGAAGAAACAACGCGGCCGTACGGCACGCCCTATTCTGGGGTCTGTTTCTGATTCCCTCCCTCGCATTGGCGCAAACGACGCCGGCGGAGAAACCGGCCGAGTCGGCCGTAGACTACATGATCGTCGTCACCGGCCGCGAACTGCTCGCGGGCGCGTACGCGGACGGACACACGTTCTTTCTCACCAAGACCCTCCGTCCGCTGGGGCTTCAGTGCGTCGGCTCGATGTGCGTCGACGACAAGCCCGCCGACATCCAAACCGCCTTGCGGTTCGCCACAGCCCGAGCGGATCTCGTGATCCTCACAGGCGGTCTGGGACCGACGGACAACGACATCACTCGCGAGGCCCTGCGGGATTTCACCGGGATCGCTCTCCGCGAGGAACCCGACGTGCTGGCTGCGATGGCGAAGCGATTCAACGTTCCGCCGGCCGAGTTGCGGGCGAACCTCCGCCGCCAGACGCAGACGCCCGCCCGCGGCACGTATCTCAAGAACGCCGGCGGCACAGCGGTGGGTCTCGTCTTCGAGACGCCGACCGACGTGGTCGTCGCCCTGCCGGGACCGCCCAGGGAATTGCAGCCGATGGTTCGCGACGAGTTGATCCCCTACCTGAGCCGCAAGTTCGGCACGCACTCGCCCGGCGCTTCGATCGCGTTCCGGTTCGTCGGACTCGGCCAATCGCAGATCGACCAGACGCTCAAGGATCACGTCCCCCTTCCGGCCGACCTCATCACATCGTCCCAGTTCGAGGGCGGGCGGGTCGATTTCACTTTCTCCCTGCCCCACGACACGCCGGAAAACCAGGCTCGACTCAGGGAATTCAAAGCCGGAATCGTGAAACATTTGGGCGACTTCATCTATGCGCAGGATGAGACAACTTCGCTGGAAACGCACGTAATGAGACTGTTGGAGGCACGCGAGGCGACGCTGACGCTGGCCGAGATCGGCAGCGGCGGCACCCTGGCATCGGCCCTCAATGGAGCCGATGGGACGCACCGGGTCCTCGTCGGAGCGTACGTCGCCCCAACGGCCGAGAACCTGCACCGGATGCTCGGCCACAGCGCGCAACCAGGGGAGGAGCCAAAGACCGACTCTCTGGCGTGCGAGGCGGCCGCGACCGCGGCAAGTCACTGGGCGATCGCTGTCGGGGAAATCCGTCGAGACACGGCAAGCGGCTTCTCTGTGGAGGTCGCTCTTCGAGGGCCCGACGAACGCGTCGAGAGCCGCCGGATCGGGCTCTCCGGCACAGGCGAGTCCGCACGCGCCCGGCTCGTCACCGAACTGCTCGACCAACTGCGACGCAAGCTGCGATAAGCGCTCTTCCGAAAGAAACCGATGCATTCCGATCTACGAATCCGAACCGCTGAGCCCAAAGACGTCGAGACCATTGCAGAGTTCAACGTGACCATGGCTTGGGAAACCGAACGAACGCAGCTGGGCCGCGAGACCGTGATCGCAGGCGTGCAAGCGGTCCTCACCGAACCTCGACACGGGTTCTACGTCGTGGCTGAAGCACAGGGGCAAGTCGTCGGCTGCCTGCTGATCACGTTCGAATGGAGCGACTGGCGGTGCGGCCTGTTCTGGTGGATTCAAAGCCTGTACGTCCAGCCGCAATTTCGCCGTCGGGGGATCTTTCGGCAGTTGCACGAATTCGTGAAGTCCGAAGCCCTCCGCCGCGGCGGCGTCTGCGGCATCCGTCTGTACGTCGAGCAATCCAACCGGACAGCCCAGCAGGCCTATCAGCAGATCGGGATGCGCCCCTGCTCCTACCAGATGTACGAGCAGATGCTGCCGAAATAACGAAATCGGTGGGCCGAGCCCACCCTGCCGCTGACGCCCTTTCGGAGCTTCCCCCTGTAACCATGCATGGGACTGGGCGATAGCGGTAGGGTGTGCTCCGCACACCATCTTGATCTCAAGCATGTCCAGCGGCCAGGACTCGCATCGTATGTCCCGCCAGCCGGATAGGATCATCTTCCGCCACCGCTTCACCGCAGCCGCTGAGCGGGTCCAGTAGAACCCGACGGCCCTTGGCCGACAGGGTTAAACAGCATTCGAGATCGCCGGCTCCTTCATTGAAGA
>CALMMH010000128.1 GCA_937868145.1 uncultured Phycisphaerales bacterium | reverse complement strand
CTTCGGCGTGGCGGTCTTCAACCGAACCGTCTCGAAGGTGGACGATTTCGTCAACGGGCGCGCCAAGGGCAAAAATATTATCGGCTGTCGCTCGATCGAGGAACTGGTCGCCGGCCTCAAGACGCCGCGGAAAATCATGCTGATGGTCAAAGCGGGCAAGCCGGTGGATGAGTTCATCGAGCATCTGCTGCCGCACCTGTCGCCGGGCGACATCGTCATCGACGGCGGCAACAGCAACTACCAGGACACCATCCGGCGGACCGCTCTCGTCGAGAGCCAGGGCAAGCTCTACATCGGCACCGGCGTCTCCGGCGGCGAGGAAGGCGCCCTGCTGGGCCCGGCCATCATGCCCGGCGGCTCGCCCGCAGCCTGGGAGCACGTCAAACCGATCTTCCAGAAGATCGCAGCCAAGGCTCCCGACGGCACGCCCTGCTGCGAGTGGATGGGCGAAAACGGCGCGGGCCACTTCGTCAAGATGGTCCACAACGGCATCGAGTACGGCGACATGCAGATGATCTGCGAGACCTACCAGATCATGAAAGAGGGCCTGGGCATGACCAACGAGGAAATGCACCAGGTCTTCTCCGAGTGGAACCAGGAGGAGCTGGACTCGTACCTGATCGAAATCACCGCGGACATCCTCGCGGTCAAGGACCAGGAGGGCCAGGCCGTGATCGACCTGATCCTCGACACCGCGGGCCAGAAAGGCACCGGCAAGTGGACCGTGATCGAGGCGCTGGACCTCGGCCAGCCGCTGACGTTGATCGCAGAGGCGGTCTTTGCCCGTTGTCTCTCAGCCCTCAAGGACGAACGCGTTGATGCATCCAAGATGCTCGCGGGCCCCAAGGGCGCGTTCCGCGGCAAGAAGGCCAACATGGTCAACGACCTTCGCCAGGCGTTGTACGCATCCAAGATCATCAGCTACGCCCAGGGCTTCATGCTGATGCGAGAGGCCGCCAAGGAGCATAAGTGGAACCTGAACTACGGCGCGATCGCGTCGATCTGGCGCGGCGGCTGCATCATCCGGTCCGTCTTCCTCGGGAAGATCAAAGAGGCGTTCGACGCGAGAACCGATCTGCCGAATCTGTTGCTGGATCCGTTCTTCAAAAGCGCGGTCAGCAAGGCCAACGGCGCCTGGCGCCGCGTGGTCACCACGGCCATCAAGCTGGGCATCCCGACGCCGACGATCGGCTCGGCCCTGTCCTTCTACGACGGGTACCGCCACGATCGCCTGCCGGCCAACCTGCTCCAGGCCCAGCGCGACTACTTCGGCGCTCACACGTACGAGCGAGTGGACAAACCGCGAGGCGAGTTCTTCCACACGAACTGGACCGGCCGCGGCGGCACCACCGCCGCATCGACGTACGTCGTTTGAGTAAGAGATGAAATGATCGGGTGGCGGCGTCGAGGTTTGTAGTGTGCCCGTAAGGGCATATCTTCGAGAGACAATAAGATAACGCCTTACGGCGTCACTACGAACAGGATCTCGACGCCGCCACTTGTCGCTTCCGAGAAAGCCCGGGAACCACACCGATGTACGACAGCCTTCGTATGCAATCTGTGCAGACGCCGATCATTCCGGTCGTCGGCGAGTTGATCCGGGCCAATCCCGGCACGATATCCCTCGGCCAAGGCGTCGCGTACTATGGCCCGCCGCCGGAAGTCGCTCGATATATCGAGACGTTCTTCGCAGACCCGCAGAATCACAAGTACAAGCTCGTCCAGGGCATCCCTGAGTTGCTGGCGGCCATCGAGGACAAGCTCGCCGCCGAGAACGGCATCCGCGTCGGGCCCGGCCGGCGGATCGTCGTCACCGCCGGAGCGAACATGGGCTTCGTCAACGCGGTCCTCGCCATCACCGACCCCGGCGACGAAATCATTCTGAACACGCCTTACTATTTCAACCATGAGATGGCGATCACGATGGCCGACTGCAAAGCCGTCTGCGTGCCGACCGACGAGAACTACCAATTGCAGCCGGAACGGATCGAAGAGGCGATCACCAGCCGCACGCGGGCGGTGGTCACGATCTCGCCGAACAATCCGAGCGGAGCCGTCTATCCGGAGAACACCCTCCGACAGGTCAACGACATTTGCCGTCGGCATGGCGTCTATCACATCTCCGACGAGGCCTATGAATACTTCGTCCACGACGACGCCAAGCATTTCTCGCCGGGCTCCCTCCCGGGCAGTTCGGAACACACGATCTCCCTGTACTCGCTTTCCAAGGCGTACGGCTTCGCAAGCTGGCGAATCGGTTGGATGGTCATTCCCGAACGGCTCTTCGAGCCCGTCCGCAAGATCCAGGATACGATCCTGATCTGCGCCCCGGTCGTTTCGCAATGGGCGGCGGTCGGCGCGATGCGAGTCGGGAAATCCTACTGCGATGAGAAGCTCCGCGAGACCCGCGAGATCCGCACGATCTTCCTGAAGGAGTTGGAGGCAGTCACGGATCTAGTTACGATCCCGAAAGCCGACGGCGCGTTCTACCTGTTGCTTCGCGTGCACACTCAGATGGACCCGATGCCGCTTGTCCGGCGGCTGGTGGAGGAACACAAGGTCGCCGTCATTCCGGGCGCCACCTTCGGCGTCCAGGATCGATGCATCCTCCGCGTCGCCTACGGCGCCCTGCAGAAGGACACCGCCGCCGAGGGGATCGGCCGATTGGTCCGTGGACTGCGGCAAATCCTGGCCGTATAATACGTTCAGACAGGGGGCACTGTGCCACAGAGCAGGACTCTTCGCACGGTTGAAAGGCCATGAAGACTATGTCGACTGCCAGGGTCGTCATGAAAATGGTTCAGGTGCGTGGGACCGAGTATCTCGACGCCGCCCGGATCGAGGCGATGCAGCGAAAGCGTCTCCGACGGCTCCTGGCCCATGTCCTGTCCCACTCGCGGTTCTACGCGGAGTACTATCGCGACCACGGCATCACGCTGGACAGGCTCCCCGAGGTGCAACTGACGGACCTGCCGCCCATCAACAAGGACCTTGTGATGGCCAATTTCGACGCCCTGGTGTGCGATCCGGCCGTAACGAGGGCGGGCGTCGAGCAGTTTCTTCACGAAAGTTCGAACTACAGAGCCCTGTACCAGAACCGCTGCCATGTGGCCCACACGTCCGGTTCCAGCGGATCGCCCGGGATCTTCTTGTACGGACGACGCGACTGGGACCTGCTGCAGGCGTTGGTGGGAGCGAGGGTCATTTGCTACAGGCCCACTCTGGGCCGAATTCGATACGCATATATCGTCAAGACCGACGGTCATCACGGCGGCGTCAAGCTGTGCCAGGGCGCCCCCTGGATCGCGTTCAAGCAGATGGCCCTCTCGATCAACGCGCCGCTGGACCGAACGCTCCGCGACCTCGACAGCTTCCGACCGGAGTTGCTGGCGGGTTATGGTTCGGGCCTAATGGTGTTGGCGCAGCAGCAACTGGCAATGGGGACCCAAATCAGACCCCGGAGGATCGTCAGTTCGGGCGACTCGCTGACGGAAGAGATGAAGCGAACGATCCAGGATGCCTTCGGGATTCCGCCCATCGATCTTTACGCCTCCTGCGAGTCCCTCGCCATGGGAGTCTCCTGCCGGCACAATCGCGGCATCCATCTGTTCGAGGATTGGCATTGCTTCGAGATCATCGGCCGCGACGGCAAACCGGCGTCGCCGGGGTCCTACGGCCGCGTGCGGCTCACTACTCTCTACAACTACACGCAACCGCTGATCCGGTATGATACGAGCGACGAGACATCGCTCGTCGCCGGCCGTTGTCCGTGCGGATGGCCGTTCCGCATGGTGGAGGGGATCGCCGGACGGACGGAGGAGACCCTGTGGTTCGCCCGCGACGCCGGCGAGAAGGAGTGCGTTCACCCCTCAACCTTCGCGACGCTTCACGTTCCTGGGGTGGAGCGATGGCAGTTCGTCCAGACCGCGCCAAACGAGTTGCTCGTCCGCATCAAAACGACTGCCGATCCGGCGACGGTGGTTCGCGGCGTACGGGAGCAGGTCATGACCTTCCTGCGGCCCAAGCAATTGGAGCCCTTCCTCACGGTCTGCGTCGAGATCGTCGGCGACATTCCCAACGATCCCGTCACCGGGAAATACCGGCTCATCATCCCTTATCGATCCGGCGGCCAAGTCCCGATTCCCTCGCCGGAAAACGCCGTGCGTATCCATTCCACCCGGACAAGCGAGAACCAGCTCGCCTGAAATGCAAGGCATCCGGCAGATCCAAGGCCTAAGACAAATCCTGGCATGCAAACCCACTCGGCACTATAATCGCCCCGATCACACACACAGTCTTGGAGGAACCGTGGTCTATGGAACATTCGCATAAGGTGGTTTTGGGGTGTTTGCTGATCGCCCTCTGTGTCTCGACCCATGCAGTCGCCCAGACACAATGGGAGAAGGCGAGGAAACGACTGGACGCGCTTCGTTTCGAGTCCTACGCCACATCGCAGCAAGTCGAGCAGATCGCGACGGATGAAGGCTTTCGGATCCGCGTTGGAGAGACCCTCCGGCGGATGGGGATCACGAAGCTGTACGTCGAGGTCTATCGAGGCGGACACACCGTCTCGACCGAGCAGCTTGTTTTCGTCCGCGACTGGCTCAAACGCCAGGACGTCGACGTCGTCGGCGGAATCGCCACGGTGCCGGGCGGGGACATCGGCGTCCGCCAGCAGGGGCCGCTTGACTGGTTCAACTGGCAGAATCCCAAGACGCAGCGCGACATCGAGAGAATCGTCCGAATGGCCGCCGGAGTCTTCGACACGTTCATCGTCGATGACTTCCTCTGCACGGGCGACGTGAGCGAGGAATCGGACAAAGCCCGGGCCGGTCGACCCTGGGGCGAGTATCGCCGGGAGTTGATGACGCAGGTGGCCCGCGAAGCAATCCTCGGACCCGCAAAAGAGGTGAATCCCGACATCACGATGATCGTCAAGTACCCTCAGTGGTACGACCGCTTCCACCTGTTCGGCTACGATACGGAAACCCTCCCTCGCATTTTCGACCGCGTGTGGGTGGGGACGGAGACGCGGGGCCGCAACACCCGACGGTTCGGATTCGTCCAGCCCTACGAAGGATTCGTCAACTACCGCTGGCTGGCGGGCATCGCGGGCGAGAAGATCCTCGGCGCCTGGTTCGACCACGGCGATTGCGCCGAGAACGACTTCCTCGACCAGGCCTACATGAGCGTCCTGGCCGGGGCCAGAGAGCTGGTCTTCTTCAATCTCGGCGATCTTCTGCAGGGACATCCGGACCATGCGAAGCTCGTCGATCAATTCGACCGCCTGGCGGACCTGGCCGGCTTCGTTCGCACGCATCCGGTTGTCGGCGTACCGGCCTACAAACCACCCAACAGCGATCCCGGCGGGGACATGTACCTGATGGACTTCCTCGGCATGCTCGGAATCCCGCTGGTCCCGGTGCACGAGTTCCCCGAATCGGCGCCCGTGATGTTCCTGCCCGCCCAGGCCGCGGCCGATCCGAACCTGCTTCCTCGCGTGAAGGCGGCTCGCGATCGAGGCGGGAATGTCGTCGTCACCACCAGTCTCCTGATTACCTTGCCGCAAGGAGGCGAACTGGCCTGCATGCTCGGCGTGGACCCGAACCTCGCCTCTCACCCTGCCTCAGCCAAAATTCTCAGCCACTCCGGCTCCACAGCCGAACCCGGCCGGATCGACGCGAAGGTGGACATCGAATCGCCCATAGAGTCGCCGCCGGAACCGAACGATCTTCGATGCGAGGCGGATGGCAAGAACCTGCTGTTCTTGCGGACGCGAAACGTGGCGAAAGGCCATATCTCGCTGCTCAATACGCACACATACAGCCAGGCGGACTTCGACGCGGTCGGCGAGGTCCTGCTTTGCCCTCGTCCGCCGAGTTTGCTCTCCCTGGAGGGGGTATCGCTCATCAGGCTTCGCTCGGTCTTCTCCGACGAGTCGCCGATTCGGTCAGCGTCGCCCGCGCACGCGGGACGATTGCGAACCGCACTTATCGGGCCCGCTTGCGTGACGCTGCATCCGTTCTCCACGACGGGCCGCCCGGACTTCGTCGTCCAGAACTTCAACGATGCGGAAGTCACCGTCGCCGTCATGATCCCGCGAGAGGAAGAGACTGCCGCTCAGTTCGTCGACCGATTCTCCGGACAGGAGATCTCGCTACTCCCTGCCGGCAACGTGCCCTCGACCCTGCTGCGCCTATCCATCCCGGCTCGGGATCGGGTCTGGGTCCAGCCCAAGGCCGTGCCATAGGAGCAGGCCCCGTCGTCAACGAGCACCGCGTGCACCCACTCTGGCCGTACGGACAGGGAGCGACCGGAGTGCGCAGACAGAGGGACACCCCGGGGACATCGGCCGACAAATTGGAGGCCGACAACCGGATTCTGACATTGATCGTCCGCAGGCGGAATGGTATCCTGGACGGGATACTTGATTGGAGAAACCTTGAGTATGGGACACCTGTGCAAATTCATTCTCTGGTGCCTGCTGATCGCGTTCTGCGTCTCGACAGTCGGCTGCAATACGGTTGAGGGTCTGGGACGGGATCTCGAACTGGCCGGCGAGGCCCTCCAGGACGCGGTCGACTGACCCCCGGGACAAGGCCGCATAATCGATTCCCTTTCTGCCTGCACTTTTGACGATCTACCCCCCCCGCTGTGGATTTCTCCTTTGCGGGAATGGCCCTTGGAGGCGGGGTTCGCAACTGTAACGAACTGCCGGCGACATCCCGAAGGGAGAGAATTCGCTTGCTTGAAAAAGCACGCCAAGTTAGCCTCTACGCGCGGATTCGCGGCGTCACCTGTCAACTGCGAGCCTGCGGCGATCTGCTTTCAA
>CALMMH010000127.1 GCA_937868145.1 uncultured Phycisphaerales bacterium | reverse complement strand
CCAAAACCAGCCATTTGCGTCCCGCAATGGGGACACTTTGAATCCTTGATCCGATTGGCGACAATTCGGTAACCCATCCGTTCGATGAGCATCCGGCCGCAGCTACCGCAGTAGGTGTTCTCGGATTTCTCGCCGGGCACGTTGCCGAGATAGACGTATCGCAGACCCGCGGCTTTCCCGATCTCCTCGGCCCGGCGCATCGTCTCCAGAGGCGTCGCTTCGGATTCAGCGTACTTGTACTGCGGATAGAACCGGCTGATGTGCCAGGGCACATCGGGCCCCGCTTCACTCACCAGAAAACCGGCCAGCTTTTTCAACTCCTCCTCGGAGTCGTTCTGCCCCGGCAGCAGCAGCGTGGTGATCTCCATCCAGATCCGCGTATGCTTGGCGATATACGTGATGCAGTCCAGCACCGGCTGGAGCCGGGCCGCACAGAGACCTCGATAGTACGTGTCGCTGAAAGCCTTGAGATCCACGTTGATGCCGTCCAACCAGTCGGCGGCGAAATCGATCGCCTCGCGGGTCATGTAGCCGTTCGAAACAAAGACATTGGCGAGCCCCTGCTCCTTGGCTTGCCTGCCGCATTCTTCGGCCAACTCCATGAAGATGGTCGGTTCGGTGTACGTGTAGGCGATGCTCTTGCAGCCGGTCCGAATGGCGACCTCCACGATCTGCTCGCAAGAGAGCGGTTCGCCCTCGATCCGGCCGGTCTCCAGAGCGGCCTGGCTGATCTGCCAATTCTGACAAAACTCGCAACGGAAATTACAGCCCACGGCGGCGATGGAGAAACTCCGGCTGCCCGGAAGGAAATGAAACAGCGGCTTCTTCTCGATCGGGTCCGGATTGCCTGCGACGACCTTGCCGTAGTTGAGCGAATAGAGCTTGCCGTCGACATTCTTGCGTACGGAGCAATGGCCCAGTTTCCCGTCGGCGATGCGGCAATGGAAGCTGCACAACCGGCAGTGGACCCGCTTGCCCCCGAGGGGCTCCCACAGCACAGCCTGTTTCAAGGTTCCTGTCAGCTCCATGAGCGTCCTCCGGATGTCCTATTCACTATGAGCGGCCTGTGATTCATCCTTGACACCCTATCTGGCAGTCTCCAATTGTAAATCGCAAATGGCAATTAGTAAATTGGGCATGATGAAATGGCCCAGTCGGATTCATGAGACGAATGGGACGGATGAGAACCATGCGAAGACCGGCCATCGCAAGGGGGCTCTCCCAATCGCAGCCCAGATCCTCCGTCTTCCCGCTACAGGCCGTAGCTGCGGGCGATCACCTTGATCGGGTGAGTCGTGCTCGCCGGAGCAATGTGTTCGATCTGCATCTTGCAGGCAGCGCACTCCGTCAGGACGTTCTGAGTGGAAACCTTCTTCAGAGCCGTCTTGAGACTCTCGGCGATCTGGGAGGACAAATCGTAGTTCTTTCGCTGCATGCCGAAGGTGCCGGACAGGCCGCAACAGCCCGCCTGCAGATCCACAACGTCAATCTTGAAATGTTCCTGCAACAGACGCAGCGTCACCGTTTCATCGCCCACAGCGCTCAGGTGACATGGCAGGTGGTAGACAAACTTGTCCCCTGTGGAGTTCGCCATGGGCTTGAGTTTTCCCCGGCCGCGCAGCGCCGCCAGGTAATTCATCAACTCGAATGTGTTGGCTGCGACCAGAGACGCGTCCTCGCCTGCGACATAGTGACGCAATTCCTCTCTCAGGCACAGAGCCGCGCTGGGTTCGGAGCAGATGACCTTGTAGCCTTCGCGCACGACCCGGGCCAGATGCTTGACGCTGTAGGCAAGATCGCGTTTGGCCAAGGGGACATCGCCGTACACGATGGCCGGCACCGGCGACGGACGCTGATCCGGCAACACGACATCGACCCCGTTGTGACGGAGGACGTCCAGAACAGCGAAGCCCAATTCGTGGTCGTTGAAGTTGGCGTAGGTATCCACGAAGTAGGCGACTTTGTCGATAGGATTCGATACCGGGCCTTTCGCCGTCAGGTACTTGCGGGCGGCCGTCAGGAACGAGCCCCGAGCGAAGCGAGGCATGCTCCGCCGTCTGTCGATCCCGGTTGCCTGCTCCAGGAGCCACTTCGAGATCGGCAGTCCCATCACAGCGTTCGACAGCGGACCGAACAGACTGCCCATCCAGCTCAGATAGCGGTTGCGGCTCAGGAGGAACTCGGTTCGGCGGAGTCCCTTGCGACGCACGTACTCGGCGCGGGCGGCCGTCATCAGCATCGAAATACTCGTGCCCGAAGGACACTGGCGTTCGCACATCTTGCAGTTGACGCACAAATCGAGGAACTTGCGGAACTCGGGCGACTCAAAATCGCCCTCATCGAGCCGCCCGGTCGCCCAGTAATGGAGCAGGTTGGCTTTGGCGCGGGAGCTGCCCAACTCCTCGCCCGTGGCCCGGAACACCGGACACATCCGCAGCGCCGGCTCGCGGCCGAGACAGAGACCACAGCCGTAACACTGCTCGAATTCCAACTCCAGTTCGTTCGGATTGAAGAACATTTCGGATTTCGCCCGTTCGGGCAGCACGGGCCGCTCCCGCCGGAGACTCTTGAACATGATGTCCGGATCCTCGTTGAGGATCTTGCCCGGGTTCATCAGGCCGGCGGGGTCGAAGATCGCCTTGACCTTCTTGAGAATGTCGTAGTACGGGTCGCCATATTGCCGCCGGACGTATCCCGCACGGATCAGGCCCACGGCGTGCTCGCCGCTGATGGAGCCGCCGAGCGACCAGGCAAGCGTAAAGACCTCTTCGGCAATGGCTTTCATCTTCTCCCGGTCCCGCGGATCGCCGAGGTCCAGATACGGTCGCAGATGGAGCTCCCCGTCGCCGGCGTGGCCAAAGTAACATATCGCAATGTCGTGTTTCTTCTGAATCTTCTCCAGCCCGGCGATGTAGTCGCCCAGGCGTCGATAATCGACGCTGACGTCCTCCATGAACTCCGCCGGATGCTTTCGGCTGCGTTTGCGGTAGAGCAACGGTCCGGCGTCTTTACGGGATTTCCACACGCGGGCCTGGGCCTTGGGATCGGTGATGATCGTCCGGCCGCTGGCCCCCTTCCCAACCGCCGAGTCCGTCACATGAATCTTTTCACGGACCTCGTCGGCCGAGGCTCCGATGTGCTCGATCAGCAGCACCGCCGCAGCGCCGGCCGGCAGGATATCGCGGTACTGGGGAAGCTGGTCGATCGCCAGATTCACCAGCGAACGATCCATCAGCTCGCAGGCCACCGGGCTGGTGTCCACGATCGTGGGCACGACTTTGGCCATGCTGTCGAACGAATCGAACTCCAGTTGGAGCAGGCCCTTGACGGCAGGCAGCGGCACCGTCCTGAGAGTGACGCTCGTGAAGATCGCCAGCGTTCCCTCCGAACCGACAAGGAGACGAGCCAGGTCGATCCGATTGCCATGGCAGACGCCCGCAATATGGTAGCCGGTTCGATTGCGTCTGGTCGGAGGCTGAGCCTTGTCGATGACCGCCTGGTTGGCCGTCAGGAGCGACCAGCCGTCCTTTGCGACGGACTGCCCGCCGCCTTGGATTTGCTTTATGTCCACCCCGTTGCGGAACTCGACTACCGTCCCGTCCGGCAGCACGGCCTCAATAACCTCGACGTAGGCCGACGTGTGGCCGTACTGGAGGGAATGAGCGCCGGTGGCGTTGTTCCCCACGACGCCGCCGATTGTGGCCCGGTTGGCGCTGGAGGGATCCGGCCCGATCTTGCGGCCCCTCTGCGCCAGCCGCCGGTTCAGATCGTCGAGCACCAGGCCCGGCTCGCACGTGACGAGATCGCCCTCGATCCGCGTGATCCCTTTCATGTAACGGCTCATGTCCAGGACGATTCCGCTGCACAACGATTCGCCGGCGACGCCGCTGGCCGCCCCTCGCGGCGCCACGGGAAGGCCCACACTCCTCGCGTATTGCACGACCGCGACGACATCGCGGACATCCTGCGGCGCCACGATGCATTGCGGCAGAATCCGATAGCTGCTCGAATCCGTGCTGTATGCGACCCGATGGATGATGTCCGCGAAAACGTCTCCCCGGACGAGCTTCGCCAGCTCGGCGGCAATCTGCGATGGCTCTCTCTGCGTCATGGCACCCTGCTCTCGCTACTGGAAATCCCTCGGCAGGAACTGCGACGAGCCGGCGGACCCGCTCATGCGCAGCACCGCCAGATCGTCCTCGCCGACCTGGCCGTTGATAAACTGCTGCACCACCGGATGAGGGTGGTTGCGAATGTGATCGGCGTTCCCATCGGCGACGACCTTGCCGTTGTGGAGCATGATGATGCGGTTCGCCACCTTGTAGGCGCTCTTCATATCGTGGGTCACGACCACGGTCGTAACGCCCAACTCCCGTTCGAGCTTCAGAACCAGTTCATTGATGATGTCCGATCGGATGGGGTCCAGGCCCGTCGTGGGCTCGTCGTACAGAAGCACCTCCGGATTCAAGGCAATCGCACGGGCCAGAGCCGCCCGTTTTCGCTGACCGCCGGAGAGCCTGGCGGGGAAGTAGTTCTGAAAACCGTCCAATCCGACCATCGCCAGCTTCATTTTGACAACCTCATCGACCTCTCGCCAATCTCGGATCTTCATGTGTTGGCGGATCGGGAACATGATATTCTCCGCGATCGTCATGCTGTCGAAGAGCGCCCCTTCCTGGAAAAGGTATCCGAACTGCGTGCGAACCTCGTTCAGCTCGCGCTCGCTGAGGTTGTCCACCCGCCGGCCTTTGAAGTACACTTCGCCCTCGGAGGGCCTCTGCAAGACGATGAAGTGCTTGATCAGCACGGTCTTGCCGCAGCCGCTGGGGCCGATGATGACCGTGGTTTTGCCCTTTTCAATGGACAGGTTGATGTTGTCGAGCACCAGCTTGTGGCCGAACTTCTTGGTGAGATTGCGAACCTCAATGATCGTCTCGCCGCCATGGGCTGTGCGCTCTTGATGATTGCCGTCCGTGTTTTTTTCCAAAGCGGGCACTCCATTCTGAGATTTGAGATTTCAAATCTGAGATCTCAAAGTCTCAACTCACGATGCTCTTGACGGGCCAGAAGATCTCGTAAATGCTCTTGAAGATCACGGCCAACGCGAAATCCAGAGCAAGAATCGAGATGAAACTGGCGACGAAAGCCTCCGTGCAGGCCTCTCCGACGCCATGGGCCCCTTCCCGACAGTTGAAGCCTTTATAACAACTGATGACCGCGATGGCCCCGCCGAAGAAGAATGCTTTGATGATGCCGATGGACACATCCCACATGGCCACCGCCGAGGCGCTGAACATCCAGTAGGCCCGGCTGTTGATCCCGAACTGCAGAAAGCTCACCAGCGCGCCGCCGACCACGCCCATCATGTCGGCGAAGATCGTCAGCACGGGCGTCAGCAACAAGCACGCCAGCAGTCGCGGCGCCACGAGATGGCGAACCGGATCGGTTCCCATGCTGCGGACCGCATCGATCTGCTCGGTCACGTTCATCGTGCCCAGCTCCGCGGTCAGAGCTCCGCCGATGCGTCCGGCGAGCATGACCGCCGCCAGCACCGGGCCCAGTTCCTTGACCACCGAGATGTTGATCAGCACCCCCAGGTGTTCTTCCAACCCCATGCCTGCGAGCTGGTCGTAGGCTTGGACCGCCAGCGTCATCCCCACGAAAGCGCCGGTGATCATGATCACCGGAACGCTGTGCACGCCGATAAGGAACATTTGCGTCCAGATCAGGGGATAGGTGGACTTGCGGGTACAGCCGCGAATGGAGGTTACGGTCGACCGCCAGGCAAACCGACCGAACTGGCCGGCGTTGACCACATCCTGGATGGCCTTGGCGCCTAGAGCTGCAATCATTGCAGACTTCCTATCTTGAATAGAGAACGAGCATTACGCACAGGCGAGCGTGAGGCACGCACCCGTATTGCTTGTAGCAGGACTGGACTCGGTTGTCAAGGTTGGTTACTCGCCAAAAAGCAGTTGGAGCAGTTCCTTCCGCTGGGAGAAGTCCGGAACCAGGAGGTGGACGCCGGCCTTGATCAGGCGGGCGCGCTTGTCGAGGTTCAGGCCATACCGGCGGACTTCGTCCGAGGCGATGCCGACGGCCAGGCCGCCCCGTTTGCGGGATTCGCGAAGCTCCACCGGCCCGTCGCCGAAGACGGCCAGTTCAGGGCCGCGGAGCTTGTTCTCGCTCATGATCCGATCGAGGACCATCTTCTTGGAACAACTGTCGATGTCGCCGACGGCGCCGTAAATGCCGCCGTTGAAGAGTTTGGCGTGCCCGAGCGCCTCGGCTTCGGCGACCACGTCCGCGTGGTCGGTGCCGCTGGCCAGGTAGAGCGTGACGCCGCGATCGCGCAGCGCCTGGAGAAACTCGACGGCGCCCTTGACGGTGAAGTCGGTCACGTCGAGCTGGCCGCGTTGGAGCTTGGCGACCCGCTGGCCGACCATTTCCATCAGGGCCTCGTTGTAAATCCGCTTGTAGCCGAAGCGGTCGAGGACCTTCTCCGGCGGGACGACGCCGAATTCTCGGACCATGCCGACCAGGCCTTCCATCTGCACGATGGTCTGGATACCGGTGGATTTGTCGATGAAGTCGAGCGTCCGCTCGCGGACCTTTCGATAGAGTGTTTCGTCCGCGGTCTCGTAGCGGTCGCCGAGGATGGCCTTGATCATGACCGGAGCCATGATCGCCTCCCACCCCTGGCGAAGCGTGCTGATCGTGCCGTCGTTGTCGAAGACCGCGTGGCGAATGGCGGAAGACGGTGCCCCGTGACCTGTGGTCCGTGATCCGGGGCACGAGTCACGAGTCACGGGCCACTCTCCCGTGATCTCGATCTCGGTCTGCGGCAGATACTTCGCCTTCCGCGGGCTCTCGGCCAGTTCCGGTTGATAGATGAAGTCGGGGTCCTTGGCCACCGTAAGAATCTCCTCGCCGTCGGCGGTGCCCGTCTGGAACAACTTCTGGACCGTGACCGCGGCGGCGAAATTGGCAAACTCGGCCGCCTCGACCGGCGGCACCCCGGCTCCCAGACACAGAGCCAGTGCGCTGGTCACCGTATCCCCCGCTCCAACCGGATCGAGTTTCTTGAGCAATTGGATGCCGGGCACTTGGTGAACGCCCTGCCCGTCGACCGCAAGCATGCCTCGCGAGCCGCGGGTCAGAAAGACCGGCTTGTCGAACCAGCCGTAGAGGGTCTGCGCGTACCGTTTGACCTCGTCGAGGGACGGATTCTCGTCGCGGGCGACCTGCACGCCGTTGAGTCGGGCCGCCTCGCGATCGTTGATCTTGCGAATGATGTGCTTGAACCGGTCGCCGAAATGACGCGAATCGAGCAGGATGGGCTTGTTGGGGCACTCGGCGAAAAGAGGGTTGGCCCGCTCGATGAACGACTCGTTTGTGATGCTGCCCGGCACCTGCTGGTTGACGATCATCGCATCGGCGGTCTTGAGCGTCTCGCGAATGCCGCTGAGCAACGCGGCGTCGGTCGCGGCGCTTCGCCTGTTGAAAAAGCCGAAATCGACGCGGGGCTCCTCCCGCTCCTCGATGTACGGCTTGCCGAACGCCACGGTGTCGTAGTTCTCGTTCTGGACCACGAGGTGCGTCGTATCGACGCCGAGTTCCTCGAATTGCCGACGCAGTTCCCGGCCGAAGATGTCGTTGCCGATCACGCCGACCATCCGGATGGACTTGGGGTTGAGAGCCGCCAGATTCGCCACGACGTTGGAGGCGCCGCCGAGAGAGTAGTAATGCCTGCGGACCGCCCGGGCCTGGAGGCCCGTTTCCTCCGAGACCTCGGAGCCCTTGGGGTCCAGCATCCAGTATGCGTCGATGCAGAAATCACCGTAGACCGCGATGTGGGTCTGTTCGATCTTGCCCAGAATCTCTTTGATCCGATGTGGATTCATGCGTCTTATCGTGCCTCGCTGATGCATTTGTACAGGAATGGAATCGTCTGCCTCTGGTCGCCCTGGATGTAGAGCCCCCGACCGCCGAAGGCTTCCGGGATACGGGTGACGACGCTCTTTTGATCGCGGAAATAATAGCCCTGCGCCGCCTCGTCGGTCATGTGGCGGGGTTTGTGCTCCCGCAAATCGAAGTCGGCCGTGAGAATGCCCTGCGGGACGCTGCCGACGTTGGCGGCCATGGAGACCGCCTTGAGCAGCACCTCGGGCCCGGTGACCGCGCTACCGACGTTCAGGACGACGCCGCCCTTGGCAAGCTTGCAGATCTCGTTCGTGTAGAGGAGGAAATCCCGGCCGGAACAGCCGCCTTTGGCCTGGCCGTCGAAGCTCGGATGTTGATCGATCACGTCGACGCCGATGCCCACGTGGACGGTGAACGGGATGCTCTTTCGATAACAGGTCGCCAAGACGCTGACTTCCGGATGAACAAACTGCGTCGGCGAGCCGGGTTTGGCCGCCAGCGACAACACCTGCTTGCGGAAGGACTCCTCGCAGATCATCCGCCCGAGCGCCTCGCCGTAGCCGAGTTTCTGCTGGTTGCCGACGGAGAGGGCCGTATTGATGTAGCCGAACTCGTACGCCATGCCGAACTGGCCCTTGTCCAGCGCGGCCGGAACGTTCTCGCTCGTCTCGCCAACCAGCGCCAGCTCGAAATCGTGAATGCTGGTGGCTCCATTGCCCGCGACAAGCGTCAGACAGCCCCGTTCGACCAGATCGACCAGGAGCGGTCCCAGCCCATTCTTGATCAGGTGCGCGCCGGTGAACAGAATCACAGGCTTTCCATCCCGTCGAGCGGCCACGATCGCCTCAGCGACCGCCTCCACGTCGCGACGGACCTCCTGCGGCACGTCGAACGCCTTGCCGGCCACGTCCCCGGGCAAAACCAAATCGCCCAATTTAACCTTGTTGCTTCGCGTGCTCAGCGGGTACGTCCTGACCCGGCTGGAATCAAACGCCTTGTATCTACCCTCGTATTCCATCGTCAACCGCGTTCTCCGAAATCAACCGAGCAATCGTTCGAGTCGTTTGATGGACTCGACCATGCTACGGATCGTGTGATAATTGACTTTCCACGAATGGCTCATGTGCGTCCATCGGGTGGGCTTGCCCTCGCGGCTCAACAGCGGCCACCACTCGCCGACCGGGTGATTGATCATCTTGTCGAAAACGAACCGGTGCACGTTATAGTAAGCAGGCCAATATTCCTCGAGCCCGAATCGCAAGCAACCTTCCAACATGCCGATCATCACCTCGGCCTGCTGCCAGAACTCCTTCTCCATGTCGTAGACGCCGCCGGCGTGCGGACCCTCGGTGTACACCCCGCCGAACTCGGGGTCGATGCCGTTCTTCTTGCCGTGGTCCATCGCCTGCTTGATCACCTTGTGGTACTCGTCCCAGTGCGAGCCGAGCACATCGGTGGCGTGGGCGAGCAGCCAAGCGAACTCCACGTTGTGCCCTGCGGAAGTGTTGTCCTGGGCGTTGGGCTTCGCGCCGCCCTCGGCGAACCGGTCCCAGCCCCAAACGATGTCGAACTTGATCTGCGGCGCGATCCTCCAGTCGTCGAAGAACTGCGGGATGCCCGTGGCATACTTCGGGTGCAGGATCTTCTTGACCAGGAGTTCGATGTCCTCGAGCAGGGCCCGACGATGGATGTTCTGGCCGGTGCACTCGAGCATGTTCGTGAACGCTTCCATCAGGTGCATGTGGACGTCGAGGGTCTTGCGGTCGCCGCCTTGGGGTCCGGGGCCACAGAGGTCCCAGTTGCGTTCGAACATCTCCCAGTACCCGCCATAGGTGGTCTCGGCACAGTACTTCTTCACGAGATCGAAGACCTTCTCGGCGTATTCCTGCCCACGCGGGTCGCCGGTGGCCATGGTGTACTCGCTCAGCCCGTACATGGCAAAGCTCAGGCCGTACAGGATCTTCTTGTCGATGGTGACCTCGCCCTTGCGGTTGAGCATCCAGTAGAAACCGCCGTTCTCCTTGTCCCAAGCCTTATCGAGCACAAAGTCCACGCCGTGCCTGGCGAATTCGGCGCATTTGCCGCCGCCGAAACCGGCCCGGTGCGCCGCCGACATCGAGAAGATGAACCGCATCTGCCCCAGCATCGACTTCTCGTCGGTCCCGGAGTCCTTGCCGTCCTTGTCGAAATGCGTGATGAAACCGCCGTACCGATCGTCCTTGGCTCGATTCAGCCAGAACGGCAGCAGCTCCGTGCTAAGATGACGTTTGCACTCATCCAGACACGCCGAAATCTGCTTTTTCTCCACGGCCATTCCGTAGTCCTCCTATTCTCCTGGGCAATCATCGGGCGGACGCCCGCCCATAAGCCCGTCATCATACCGCCGCGGCTCGAACGTGCAAGACCGCATCAGCCGGGAAATGAAGGGCCGCGCCGCTGCGGATAGGAGGCGACGAGAAGTCTTGGATCGTGTAGAATGCCCGAACATGGTTTTCCTGAGCATAATCCGACCTTCTCGAGGGAACCGGCGGCTGATTCACGCCGTCCTCCTGGCCTTCGGCTTGTTCGCCACCGGTTGCAGCTCGAATCCAGCCGAATCCGGCCCGACCTCCGTGGACGACGTATGGTCTCCAACGCCGCCTCGGCGGGAAACCGCCCTGGCGGGTCCGCCGCCGCTGGTCTTCGTCGAATTCGTTCGAACGCCGCAGGACGTTACGGATCGAATGCTCAAGATGGCTCGCGTCACCAGTACCGATGTGGTTTGTGACCTCGGCTGCGGAGATGGTCGAATCGTCGTCACGGCCGCCAAACGATACGGGTGCCGGGCGATCGGTTATGACCTGGACCCCCTCCGCGTCCAGGAGGCCAGAAAGAACGCCGAACGCGAAGGAGTCGCGCATCTGGTCGCCATCGAACAGAAAGACGTCCTGTCCGTGGACCTCACAGGGGTGACCGTCGTGACGATCTACATGGGCACCGAAGTCAACGCCAGCTTGATCCCGCAGTTGAGCCGGCTCCCGGCCGGGACCCGAATCGTCTCGCACAATTTCGGACTGGCGGACCTGCGGCCCGACGAAGCCATGGAAATGACCTCTCGCGAGGACGACAACAGGCACAGACTCTATCTCTGGCGATGCCCCCTCCCGGGCGACGTCAAGTAGACACAGACTCGCGGCGTGAAGATAGAATTCGGCCCCGGCGGTACTCCCACGCACGAGGCGGAGATCCACCGGGGCCGAGTCAACGTGTCGCGTCGTATCATCGCAGACCGGATCGGTCTACTTTGTAAATCCATTCTCCGGAGTCACACCGTCCCATGTCAGATCCGCCGCAATCAATTTCACGATTCGGGTCTCATATGTGCCGGAGGACGCCCGGGCAATTCGAAGCGTGACCGAGCCGGTGGCGTCCGTCTTGCCGTACAGGACCCTGTAGATACGTCCATTCAGATAGACGCTCGAGGTCACCGAAGCTCCGGCGACAGGACTGCCAAGATCGTCTTCAACCTGCACGGTGATGTAGAGGTCGAGATCGTTTCGGTAACCGCCGGCGGTTCGATAGGTGATGGCCCCCACGGACACCGTTTCCCCTTGCGACGGGGCCGTGGCGTTGCTCACGGTGACCGCAATCGAATGACCGGCGGTCTGCTCCTTGGTGTCGGTCGCCATGGCGGCCACTGTATGGCTGCCATTCGAAAAGACCGTCGTGTTCCACTGCGCGGACCAGCCGTTGGAACCGTTGGTGTCGACGACTGCCGAGCCGCCGTCAATCGTGAACTTCACGCTGGCGACTCCCTTGTCGTCGTCGGCGGCAGCCGTGATGGCGACCGTGCCGGAGACCGTGGCCCCGGCCTGAGGACTTGTGATCTGGACGGTCGGGGCGGCATCCGTATTGCCTACCACGACGGTGATCACGTCGGTGGCGGTCTTGCCGGCCGTATCTGTGGCCTTGGCGGTGATTGTATGCTGACCATCGGCCGCAGAGGCGGTGTTCCACGACGCCGACCAGCCGTTCGAACTCTGCGTGTCCAGACCGATCCGCACGCCGTCGACGAGGAATTCAACCTGCTTGACGCCCTTATCGTCGCTGGCGGTGGCCTTCACGGCGACGACGCCCGAGACGGCGGCGCCCTGCGTGGGCTCTGTGATGTCGACGCTCGGCGGATTGTCCGTCGCCGGCGTCGAACCGGTTCCGGCGGCTCTCTGGGCGTCGACCAGTCCGTAACCGAAGCTGTAGTCGAGCCCCGTGGTGCCCAGATCCTCGGCGGTGCTCGTCAGCCGTTGACGGACGGCCGTGTTGGAGCTGAGCCCGGAGGCCCAGGCCAGCACGGCGGCCCCCGCAACGTGCGGGCAGGCCATGGACGTTCCGCTCATATAGGCGTATCCGCCATTCTTATACGTCGAATAGATGGACACGCCCGGGGCGGCCAACTCGATCTGAGACCCGCGGTTGGAGAACGAAGCGAGTTGATCCTGCGACGTGGTGGCCGAGACGGCGATCACCGACGTGTAGGAAGCTGGAGACAGCACTGTTCCCGCGTTGTTGCCGGCCGCAGCCACCAGCAACACGCCGCGGGCATAAGCGGCTTCACATGCGGCTTGGAGACTCGTCGAGCGGCCGCCTCCAAAACTCATGGACACCACATGGATTCCGTGATCGACACACCAGTTCAGTCCCTGGATGATGTCGCTGGTATAGCCGCTGCCGCTGTCGTTGAGCACCTTGATCCCGTAGAGCGAGGCATCGGGCGCCACGCCGACGACGCCGACCGTGTTGCTGCGTCCCGCGATGATGCCGGCGCAGTGGGTGCCGTGGCCGTGATTGTCGTTCCAGTCGCTCGGGACGGTGCTGCCGTCCTTGGTTCCCACGAAGTTGACGCCGCCGGCGACCGCCAGATCCGGATGATCGTAATCGATGCCGGTGTCCAGGACCGCCACTTTCACGCCGTTGCCCGTGTTGCCGGCCGGCCACACCAAGTCGGCGTCGATCCGGTCCACCCCCCACGGCAACGTCTGCGCCAGGGCGTACAGGACGACATCCTCCTCGACATATTCGACATCGGATCTCGCCTTGAGCTTCTGAATCGCCTGTTCCGGCAACGTCGCAGAAACGACCGAGACGATCCGCAGGGACTTGTGGACCGATCCACCGCCCCCTCGGACCGCGTCGGCGCGCGCCTCAGGCGTCTTGGGCCCCTTGTCGGCGCGGAAGCCGACGAGCATCCGCCGGCCGGACACGCGCACTTGAGCCGACGAAGCGACCGCCTGCCCGAAACCAAGGAATAGGATCAGAATCAAGAGATGAAATGTGCGCAGTGATCTCACAGATGAACCCCCAAAAGCACAAAACCCATTCATCTTTGCCGTGCATGCTACCCCCAGTAGCTCTCGCCGCAATCGCGATGCGACCCAGCGATCATGGTACACGGCAGGCATTGTATTCGAAATCGACATCGGGTCAACTGGATTTTGGGGGCTTCCCGCGAAAGTCCTGAGAATTCATGAAATCATGACTAGCGACACTGTGCGTATGACCATCCGCCGGAGACGCCGGGTTTTGTGTTGCCCAGACCCACACGATCTGGTATGAATTCGCAAGGTCACTCTGTCGGAGAAACGTCATGAAAATCTGTGCTTCATCGCTATCGGTTCCCATCGTAAGAGCCTGTGCGACGACAATTCTCGTCGCGACAGGCCTGGCCTGTCTGTTTTGTTCCGTCGCACGATGTCAGGACTTCGTGCCGTTCGCGATTCCCCTGCGAATCGACGCGCAACAGCCAATCTGGATAGGCCGCTACAAGCCCATCACCGTCGATTCCGAACGGCTGGAGACGCACGACGGGCACTTCTATCAGAACGAAAAGGTGCGAATCTGGGGCGTGAACATCTGCTTCGGGGCGAACTTCCCCACACACGAGGACGCCCCCCAGGTCGCGATCCGCATGGCCGCGGCCGGCGTCAATTCCGTCCGCCTCCATCACATGGACACGTCCCGCTGGCCCGCGGGGATCTGGAACGCCCAGGACGGCCGAACGATCGAGCCCCAGGCCCTCGACCGCTTGGACTACTTCATCAACGAATTGGCCCAACGCGGCATCTTCGTCAACGTCAACCTGCACGTCGGCCACAAACACAGCGAGGTCCTGGGCCTGCCCGAGACGAACCGCGAATTCGACAAGATCTGCGGCATCTTCACGCCGGCCCTGGTCGAAGCCCAGAAACAGTACGCCCGCGAGATCCTCGCTCATGTAAACCCGTATCGCAAGATCCGCTATGCGGATGACCCCGCGGTGGCTTTCGTCGAGATCACCAATGAGGACAGTTTCTTCATGTGGGACGGCGAGGACACCCTGCGGACTCTTCCCCCCTACTATGCCGACATCCTCCGAGGCCGGTTCAACTCGTGGCTGAGCCGACGGTATAAGTCGAACGAAGCTCTGGCCGCCGCATGGGGCAAGGATGTCGAGCCCCTCCGCGAGGACATGATCTCCAACGGCGGGTTTGCCGATTGGGACGCGGGGAAGCGAGCGCCCTCGCACTGGAATCT